>JBAYOI010000001.1:0-78287 GCA_041678365.1 Pigmentiphaga sp.
ACCACCGGAATCACACTGCCGGAACGCACGTGGCCGATGGTGGACGGCAGCGAGTCGAACACCATGGAGACGCGGCCCGAAATCACGTCCGGAAAAGCCTGGCCCGACGATTTATACGGCACGGGGGTCATCTCCACGGTCGTGGCGGGTTGCAGGATGTGGCCGGACAAGTGGCCGGTGCTGCCTTGCCCGGCCGAGGCTAAGCTGAGCTTTCCCTTACCCGCGCCATTGCCGTACTTTTCCAGATCCTTCAGGTTGCGGACCGGCAGGTCTTTGTTGACCACGAGGATGTTCGGCGTGGTCACCAGCGTGCCGATGGCGGTGAAATCCTTTGCCGAGTCGTAGGACAGGTTCTTCAGCAGCACCGGCGCCACCGAGACCATCGGCGGGCTGGTCAGCAAGATGGTGTAGCCATCCGGCGCGGCGCCGGCCACCACGGCGGCGCCAATGGTGCCGCCGCCACCGCCACGGTTTTCCACCACCACCGTCTGCCCGAGCTCTTTGCTCATCGCATTGGCGAGCACCCGGCCGATCGAGTCCGACACCCCGCCGGTGGCGTAAGGAATGATGAAACGAATCGGCTTGTTCGGGAAGGATGCGTCCGCCCATGCCGAGGAAACCCCCACTGAAAACAGAGCGGGGATCAATGCAAGCCTACAGAGTTGCCTCCATGAAAAACGGTGCTTCGTTCCTATCCGGTCAATGCTGCTATCCGGAGTGAGAGATTCGGTGTTGAACCCGACCATAACTGCTGATACGTCTGACTGGTATTGCATTATGTCCTCACTAGATAATCTTTGGTGCATCAACAACCTGTGCACGAAAAGCGGGTTTATTGTTTACGTCCTACTTTTGCTCCGTTGCTGCGTTCACCGTTATCTCAACCAGGCACTGCGGATCGTTCATCTCCACCTTGCCGCAACTCCGCGTGGGCGTCTGGCCAGGCGTCACCCAGGCATCCCACACGGCGTTGAACTGCTTGAAATCATCCATGGTCTTGAGCCAGATCTGCGCGCTCAGAATGCGCGACTTGCTCGTGCCCGCCTCCTTGAGCAGCGCATCGATCTTGTCCAACACCTGCCGGGCCTGTTCCTGGACGCCCGCGGAACGGTCGTCAGGGACCTGCCCCGACAAATAGACGATCCCGTCATGGATCAAAGCCCGGCTGCGCCGCGCGCTTTGATCAATACGTGTGATGTCATTCATTGATTGGCCTCTTTTTTTCCATACCCTCCTCCTCCAGCGGTTTCCATCAAGACCCGATCACCTCCTTTGAGTACCTTGGGTTCAGTCGGATCCGCCGACGCGCCATTGATCAACAGACGGCCAGGCTTGCCTGCCGCCCCTCCCGAAAAACCTTGCGGCGAGGACTTCATCTGCGTCATCAGGAAAGACACCGTCACCTCATCCACGTCCGGCAAGATTTCAAACTCAAAACTCAGCCCGCAGCCGCCCGCATGCTGGCCCGCGCCGCCGCTGCCCTGCCGGATACTGCGCTGCAGTACACGAATCGGCGCCAGCGTTTCCATCATTTCCACCGGCGTATTGCCGAGGTTGCCGGGGAAGCTCAGGACCGAGTAGCCATCCCGGCGCGCGTTCGCGCCCTGTCCGGCATTCAGGAAGTTGACGACGCCAAAGCGCCTTCCCTGGTACTCGCCCGACATCGTGACGGAAGAGTTCGGCGACCCCGACGCCCAGACCTTGTCCGGCATCACATCCGCCAACGCCTTGAAGACCGCGGACGGCAGCAGGTGGCCGATTGCGCTGCGCCCGCCGGACGCGGCCGGATAGGTCGGGTTCAGCAGCGACCCCAGCGGCGCCGCCGTGGTGATGGGCATGAAACTGCCTTCGTTGTTTGGAATGTCCGGGCACAGCAGCGCTTTCAGCCCATAGACGGTGTAGGCGAAGGTATAGATCGGCACGACGTTCAACGCGCGCGGCAATTGTGGACTGGTGCCCGCGAAATCGATGTCGATGCGGTCACCGGTCACCTTCAGCGCACACTTGATGTAAATCGGTTCTTCAAAGCCATCGTGCTGCACAACGGATTCATAGACGCCATCGGGAATCTCGCGGATCGCGTCGCGCATCGCCATCTCGGAACGGCGGCGCACCTCGGCGCCGAGCGCATCCAGATCCACGATCTTCAGCAGGCTTTCCAAGCGCTCGCCCATCTTCTTGCAGGCCGAAACCTGCGCCCAGACGTCTCCCATGCCCTGCTCGGGCACCCGGATGTTCTGCGTGATCATGTCGATCAGCACCTGGTTCGGCTCCCCGGCATCCAGCAGCTTCATCAAAGGAATCTGCAAGCCTTCTTCATAGATCTCGCGGCTGCTGTTGCTGCGCAGCTTGCCGCCGATATCGGTCAGGTGCGACACCACCGCGGCAAACGCCACCAGCTTGCCTTCGAAAAAAATCGGCGTTGCCGTGGTGACGTCATGAATGTGGCCCGAGCCTTTCCAGGGGTCATTGGTGATGTAGACATCGCCCGGCTTCATCGTGTCCGCCGGAAATTTATCCAGGAAATGCCGCACCGTGGCGGGCAGGCAGCCAATGAAACCCGGCAGGCTCATCGAGGACTGCGCCAGCGAACGCCCCTGGGCATCGGTCAGCACGATGGCGAAATCATTGCCGTCACGCACCAAGGTGGAAAAGCAGGTCCGGACGAACGCCGCGGACGCTTCGTCCACCACGCTGATCAAACGCTTCCACAGGATCTCCAGTTCAATCGGGTCAAATTGGGTTTTGCGTTTAGACGCGGCGGTCATGTTCTTTTCGACGACGGCATTCATTATTCGAACTCCTTGATAGTGACGCTGATCGTCAAGTCATCCAGCACCCGGACTTCCGACTCGACGGCCACGACGATGGTGGACTCGCGCTCTTCAAGAATCAGCGGTCCCGCCAATACCGTCCCGGCCGGCAAGGAATAGCGGTCATAAACCGGCGATTTCTGGAACCGGGACGGGACGGGCAGATAGATCTCCCGGGATTCGCTCTCGGTCACCTGCTTCTTGATGCGGCTGTCACCCCATTCGAAGTGATGGCCCTTGGTCTCATCCTTGCCCGTCAAGCGCCAGGTCATGACCTGGCTGCGCGCATTGGGCACCAGGTGGCCATAGAGTTTTTTGTAGACCCGCTCGAACTCCTGCTGGATGACACGCTCCGCGCCGTCCTGTTCCAGCACACCGTAGGGCAGGCTGACGGAGACGTTGGCGCCCTGTCCGGCATAGCGCATTTCAATGCCGAGCACCCACTCGATATGGAGCGCGCCCGCGGTTTCCAGCTCAGCCAGGCTTTCCGCCTTCAGCGCATCAAGGCGTTCGCGCACGGCATGCCACTCCACGTCCGACAGCAGGCTCGGACGCGTCCAGGCCTTGTCGACCCGGGCCGGCGCGGCCAGCATGCCGAGGCATGACCCGGCTCCGGCCGCAATCGGGATCAGCACGCGCGGGATCCGGAGCTTTCTGGCCACGTCCACCGCGTGCAGCGGCCCCGCGCCCCCAGTGGCGACCATGGTGAAATCACGCGGGTCATAGCCGTTCTCGGCAATGTGGATCCGCGCCGCGCTGGCCATGTTCTCGTTGACCATATTGCAAATACCCGCCGCGGTTTCCACCGTTTTCATGCCCAGCTCGCCCGCCAGCCGCGACATGGCCAGCCGCGCCAGCTCCAGGCTCAGCGTCATTTCACCGCCGAGGAAGTTGTGCGGATTCAGGTAGCCCAGCATCAGGTCCGCATCGGTTACGGTCGGGTTCTCCCCCCCTTTGCCATAGCAGGCCGGGCCGGGCACGGAACCCGCAGACTCGGGACCGATGTTGAGCAGGCCCATTTTGTTGCAGTAGGCAATTGACCCGCCGCCCGCGCCGATCTCGATCAGCTCGATGCTTGGGATCAGGATCGGCAGGCCCGAGCCGCGCTTGAAGCGCTCCACCCGGGAACATTCAAAACTGTGGGCAATGGGCGGTTCGCCTTCCGACACCCCGGCCTTGGCCGTGGTTCCGCCCATATCGAACGCCAGCACCTTCTCCACCTGATTCTGGCGAGCCGTGTTCAAGGCCGACAGCACGCCGGCCGCCGGCCCCGACTCCAACAGAAATATCGGTGATTCCGCCGCCGCGGTGGCCGAGGTGAAGCCGCCGCTGGACACCATGATGCGCAGCGGAATGTCCGAATGGATACGATCAATGCGATGGCTCAGCTCATGCAAGTATTCCGCCACGATTGGCTTGACGTAGGCATTGGCCACGACCGTGGACGTGCGTTCGAACTCGTTGATTTCACTGGCCAGGCCAGACGAGACCGACACGGCCATCTCGGGCAGGGCCGCTTTCAGCGTTTCCTCGATCTGGCGCTCATGCGCCGGATTCACGTAGGCGTGCAGCAGCGACACCGCTACCGACTCGACCCCCAGTTCGCGCAATTGCGCCGCCATGGCTTGCACCTGCTCCGCCTCCACCGGCTTGACCACCTCGCCGGTGGCGCTCAACCGTTCATCGATCTCGACTCGGCATGATGCATCAACCAGCGGCTGCGGCAGCACGATGTCGAGGTCATAAATGTCATAGCGCCACTCCCTTCCGATATCGAGCACATCGCGCATGCCCTGCGTCGTGACCAGCGCGGTTTTCGAGCCCTTTCTTTCAATCAGGGTGTTCGTGATCAGCGTGGTGCCATGCACGACTTCGTCGAGCGGCGGCGCCTGCTCTCCCATGGCCTCCGTCACCTGCTTCAACAGGTTCATGATGACGGTGGAGACCGCCTCGCCCGGATCATGCGGCGTGGTCGGGGTCTTGCCGACCCAGATCCGGCCTGCGGGCGCCATGACCGCCACGCCATCCGTGAACGTGCCCCCGATGTCAGCGGCGATTCTCAATACATTCTTGGATTCAGTGTGTGTGTTCACCATCGCACTTCCTTGGTTTAAGCGGCGTATTAGTAAGAAACCGTGATGAGCCGTTCTTCCGTCATTTCCTGCACGGCGAATGCGGGGCCTTCGCGGCCGAAACCGCTGTCCTTGACGCCGCCAAACGGCATCACGTCAACCCGCGCGCTGGAGGCCTCATTGATGTGCACGCCGCCAAAATCCAGTTGCTGGGCGGTGCGCAGCGCCTGGCTCAGATCGCGCGTGAACAGCCCGGCGGCCAAGCCGTACTGCGTGTCGTTGGCGCTGGCGATGACCTCGTCCAGGGTGTCGAACTCGAGGATCGACATCACCGGCGCGAAGATTTCCTCGCAATACACCTTCATGCTCTTTTCGGTCTGGGCCAGGATGGTCGGCTCGATCACATTGCCGTGGCGGCGGCCGCCGGTCAGTACCCGTGCGCCCGAGGCAACGGCCTCTTCGATCCAGGCATGGGCCCGGTCCGCCGCCTCGCGGGAAATCATCGGGCCAATCACCGTCGCGGCATCCGCCGGGTTGCCCGCCTTCATCGCGCGGGCGGCCTCCACCAGCTTGGGCACGAAGGCGTCGGCAATGCGTCGGTCCACATACAGGCGCTGGACCGAGGTGCAGACCTGGCCCGCCTTCCGGAAACCGGCGTTCAGAATCTTCGGGATGGCCAGCGCCTGATCGGCGTCTTCGCAGACGATCGTGCTGGCAATGCTGCCCAGTTCGAGCTGCGTGCCCCGCAGCCCGGCCAGACGCTGGATTTCCTTGCCCACGCGGGTGCTGCCGGTAAAGGCGTAGAAATTGATGCGCGGATCTTCCAGCAATTGCTGTCCGATGCTGCTTCCCGGGCCATTGACCAGCGCGATGCGCCGTGACGGCAAGCCCGCGTCCAGCAAGGCCTTGCACAACTCAACCGCGGTCAGCGGGGTCAGGTTGGACGGTTTGATCAGCACCGCATTGCCACCGGCCAGTCCCGGTCCCACTTTGTGGGTCAGCGTATTCAGCGGCGAATTGAACGGCGTGATGGCGCAGACCAGACCGCGCGGCACGCGCAGCGTATAGCCGAGCCGGTTCGTCGAGCCCTTGGCCGCCTGCATCGGGACCAGTTGCCCATTCAAGCGCTTGGCCTCTTCGGCGGACAGCTCCAGCGTCTGTACGCAACGGCCCACTTCATTCTCGCTGTCCGCTTTCGTGAAGCCGGCCTCATCGCGCAGCAGATCGATGAAATGCCGGGCCCGGCCGTCAATGATGCGCGAGGTTTCCATCAGAATGCGGTACATCTCATACGGGGCCACCGGGCATTCCCGAACGGCGCGCACCGCACTGCCGATGGCGGCGTCCACCTGTTCGGGCGAGGCCACCGCCATTTCTCCATAGACTTGATCATCGAACTTGGCATAAAGCGTTTGCTTGGCGGCTTCGCCATCGACCCAATGGCCGTCGATTAACAATCTGGACATGCGCTTTTCCTCAGCTGGCCAGCGCTTGCATGAAGCGCTGTCGAATTTTTGAAGGATCCCGCTCCGTCACCCCCGCGGGTTTGTCGCCATCAACACGAACGCCGATGAACCAGGGGCCCGCCTCTTGCCGTGTCAGATCGATCAAGCGGGAGAACTCGTCTTCACTCGTGGCCCAGACGCTTTTCTCAATGCCGCAGGCCCGGGCGGCGCCGACCAGATCTACCGCCTGCCCGGTCAAGGTCGGCTGCGAGCCGGTAATTTGGTAAATACCGTTGTCCCACACGACAATCACCAGGTTTTCCGCACCGGAAGCGGCAACCGTGCCCAGCGAGCCAAGCTGCATCAGCAGGGATCCATCTCCCTCCAGCGCATACGTGCGGCGCGCCGGTTGTGCGATCGCGACGCCCAGCGCAATCGCGCTGGTCAACCCCATGCTGCCCAGCATGTAGAAGTTGTGCTCGCGCTGGCCGCTGGCCCACAGGTCGAAATTGTTGTTGCCGATCCCGCCGATCACCGCCTCGCCGTGGGTCAGCTTGCTCACCAGCAGGCGAGTCATCGCGGAACGGTTCAACACGGTGCATGCCTGCTTCGTGTTGGTTTTCAGCTGCGTCAGGTCCATATTCATTTCTCCGCTCATCGCTTCTTGGTCAGCAACGGCGACAGCAGCAGCGCCGCCGCCTCCTGCGTTGCAAACGCTTGATGGATCATGCCGTCCACCATGAAATCCAGATCCTGCAACGACGTCATGCGATGCGTCTCAATGCCCATTGAGTTCAGGATCGGCACCATCGTCCGGCACACCATGACCTGGCCAAGCTGGTGATCCCCCATCGTGCCGCGCTCCGAAATCATCATCAGCAGCGGAATCTGGTAGGGTCTGACGAGCGAGGCCAGCACATTGGGCAGCGTGGCGAAGCCGCTGGTCTGCATCAGCACGATGCCGCGCAATCCCGCCATGTACGCGCCGGTCACAATGCCAACCGCTTCCTCTTCCCGGGCCGGGCAATACACGGTGAAATACGGATCGGCGTGCAGCGTCTTGATCAGCGGCGCCAACACGTTGTCCGGCACATAGGCGACCAGCTTGACTTCGTGGCGTTTCAAGACCTCCACCACGATGTCCCACCAGTTGCGTGTTGGTTCTTCCTGTTGCATGTTTCACCTCTGTTGTTGTTCGCGAGCAGAGCTCGCTCCTACAAGAGTTGCGTTTTTTGTAGGAGCGAGCTCTGCTCGCGAACCTTCTGTACCTCAATCCAGCGCTGCGGTGTAATAGCTGCCGCGTCCGCTGGCGATCAGTTTTCTGGATTCGTCGAACACGCTGGCCTCACACACGGAGAACTGCTTGCCTTGCTTGATCACCGTGCCGCTGACGAACAGATCGCCCTTCAAGGCCATGCGGTGGTAATCCACCCGCATGTCGATGGTCGGCACCAAGCGCCCCAGGCTATGGAACAAGGCAAAATCCGCGGCGAAGTCGATCAGCGCGGCAAGAATCCCGCCCTGGGTCTGGCCGAATTTCTGATTGGCCACCCACTCCGGGCGCCAGGTCGCCTTGGCTTCCATCCGGTCCGGCTCGCACACGAGGATCTCAATGCCCAGCCAGCTCAAATAGGGACTGCGTTCGATCAATGCTTGATGTGCTTCGCTGTTCATCCCGTCCCCCTAGGCTTCTTGACGCATCGACATTTTCTTGATTTCCTCCGCTTCCGCGGTCAGGCGTCGGCGGTCGATTTTTCCAACGCCATTGAGCGGCAGCGACTCCGTGAAAATCACTTTGCGCGGATACTGGAACGGCGGCGCGTTCTTCAGCGCATACGCCTGCACGTCCTCTTCGGTCAGCAGCGAATCCTTGCGCTTGACGATGAAGCTGTACGGGATGCGGTGCTTGATCTCATCCGAGACCGGGACCACGATGGCTTGATCAATGTCCGGATGCCGCTCCAGCATCAGTTCGACCTCGCCGGGATAGACGTTGTTGCCACTGCACACGAACATGTCATCGGAACGGCCCACGAAGTAGTACCAGCCGTCCTGGTCTTTTCTCAGCACGTCGCCGGTATCGAACCAGCCGTCCTTCAGGCGCCGCGCCATCTCGGCGGGATTGTTGTGATAGCCGTTCATCATGCCGGGGCCCTTCACGTACAGCACGCCAAAATCCGGGCTTTCTCCCACCAGCTTGAATTCATTGCCGGGGACGGGCCAACCCACGGAATGGCGAGGTCGCACCTTGCCCTCAGGATGCGGGCCGAACAGCGCCGCGCTGGTTTCAGTAATGCCGAAGATCAGCGCAACCTCGGATTGCGGGAAGGTCAGTAATACGGAATCAATCAACTCATCCGTGGCCGGTGCACCGCCCATGGTGGACAGCCGCACGAAGGAATAGTCCTGCCCGGCCAGCAGGTCCCGCTGCTGCAGAATCATCGCGAAGATGGTCGGCACACCGGACAGCACCGTGACGCGGTACTGGCTGATCGCCTTGATATAGGCGCGGGGCTCGAACTTCTTCATCAGCACGACGGTGGAGCCGCCCACCAGCACGGACTTGATCGCATTCATCGCATGCTTGTGATAGAGCGGCGCGGCGACGATCATGGTGTCGTCGCGGCAGAAACCGCGATCCCGGGAAATGGTCTCCGCCACCCACACGTGGGCGCGGTGCGACAGCAGCACGCCTTTGGGCCGCCCGGTCGAGCCCGAGGTATAGGGCTGAAACGCGATGTCGTCATCAACCGGCACGATCGGCTCAAATGGCCCCGGATCCTGGAAAGCCTGATAGGCCTCGGACTCCACACTGATGGTGTCCACCAGGTCTTCCACCTGATGCAGCAGGTTTGCGTCACAGAACACCAGTTTGAGGTCCGAGTCTTCAATCACCCAGCGAATCGTGTCTTTCGGATGCAGCACGCCAATCGGCACCGGGATCACGCCCGCCCGCATCGCGCCAAAGAAAACAACCAGGAATTCCAGGCGGTTCACGCACAGAATGCCAATGCGGTCTCCCTTGACGAACCCTCGCTTGACGAAGCCCCGGGCCATTGCGTCACAGGCATCATGGAAGGCCGGATAGCTCAACTGACGCGGCGCGTCCGGATTCCAGAGATCGATGATGGCGGGCCGGTCTTCCGAGCGGTACTCGATGCCGATGCAGCCGAGGTTTTTCTGAGCAGTTTTCATGGCTTGACGATGACCTTTCCAAAAACACGGCGATTTTCAAGTAAGCCCACGCCTTCGCCCGCTTGATCGAGCGGCAGGACGGAGTCAATGACAGGCTGGATTTTCCCGCTGGCGACATAGTCCAGGCAGGACTTGATGTCCTCCATTTCATAGGCGCGGGAGCCGATGATTTCGGTCTCCCGGAACCAGATGAAGCGGACGTCGATCTCACACAGATGGCCGACGGTTGAACCGCAGGTCAGGATGCGCCCATGGACGGCCATCGAGCGCTGCGTCGGGATCCAGGTGTCGCCGCCGGTGAAGTTGATTGCCACATCAACGCCTTTTTTCCCGGTCAGCCCCCAGACCTCACGGGAAAAATCCTGTGTGCCCGCATAGTTGACGATGTGATCGGCGCCCAGTTCGCGCAGCCGCTGCGCTTTTTCTTCGCTGCTGGTGCAGGCAATCACTTCAGCGCCCGCCATCTTTGCAAACTGCACGCAGGACACGCCCACACCGCCGCTCGCACCCAGCACCAGGACTTTCTCCCCGGCTTTCAGCTTGCCGCGTGTGAACAGCATGCGGTGCGAGGTGCCGTAGGCAATCGGCAAGGCGGCCGCCTGCTCCGCGCTGACGCCGTCGGGAATTTCAATCAGCTGCTGCGCGCTGACCGCGATGTATTCACACAAGCCGCCGTTGCCGTGCTCACCGAGCACGCCGCCTTTTGGAAAGCGCGGAAACAACACGACGCGCTTGCCTTGCCACTGGGCATCCACCCCGTCGCCAAGCGCCACCACCTCGCCGGCAACATCGCCGCCGGGAATGCGCGGCATTTCCGTGGGCAGGTCCGGCATGCCGCGCATG
The DNA here is from genome assembly GCA_041678365.1 of Pigmentiphaga sp. GTDB lineage: Bacteria > Pseudomonadota > Gammaproteobacteria > Burkholderiales > Burkholderiaceae_B > Pigmentiphaga. The sequence goes on from JBAYOI010000001.1 coordinate 10,369, forward strand.
ACGAACACGTCCATGTAGTTCAACCCGCAGGCTTCGATCTTGACCAATACCTGACCGGCGGCAGGCGATGGCACCGCCCAGCTTTCGAGCTTCAGTTGATCAAGACCACCATGTTCTCTCAGGGCGATCACCCGCATTGACTTGGACATACAGCCTCTCAGTGCAAGAATTGATAAGGAGAAAAAACGTCCCGGATTCAGTCGACAGTGATGCCCGCCTGCTTCACCACGGACTCCCACAGCGCAATATCCTGGTTGATCAATTTGTCGTATTCAGCGGTGTTCATCTGGGTCGGCGTCACCTCTATACCGGTAAGACGCTTGCGGATCTCCGGGTCCTCCAGCACCTGTTTGACCCCGTCCTGGAGCCAATCCACCACCTCGGCGGGCGTGCCGGACGGCGCAACCAGGCCCCACCAGTTGATGACGTGCACGCCCTCAACGCCCAGCTCTTCGAAGGTGGGAATGTCCGGATAGCTGGCCAGCCGGTTGCGGTCCGCCACGGCCAACGCCTTCAGCCGTCCGGTCTGAACCATCGACATGCCGGAGGCGGTGCTGCCGAACAGCCCATCCACCTGGCCGCCCACGGTATCGGCCATGGCGGGTCCCGCCCCCTGATAAGCCACGCTCAACAGCTTGCTCTGCGTTTTCTGCTGGAGCAGCTCGGTGGCCAGGTGGCCGAGCGAACCTACGCCGGAATGCGCCACGGTACGGCCACGCTCACCGCCATCAAGAAAGGCTTTCAGGTCTTTCGGCCCTGAGGTTGGCACATACAGCACGAACGGTCCCGTTCCCACCAGCGCCACGGCGGAAAAATCCTTTTTCACGTCATAGCTGGTGTTCTTGCGCAAGATCGGGTTCAAAACGATGGCAACGTCCGCCAACAACAGCGTTGACCCATCATTATTTGCGCGAGCAAGCTGTGTGCCCGCAATGGCGCCGTTGGCGCCCGGCTTGTTGACAACCACGACTTGAGCGCCGATGGCTTTTTGCAGCGCCGGGGCAATCGCCCTGCCTACCGTATCCGAGGCGCCACCTGGCGCATACGGCACAAGCAGTTCAATGACCTTCGGGGCGGAGGCAGGCTTGGCAACGCTGACATTTGCTAACGCAATCGTACAAATCAGGGTGCCAAGCACTCGACAGGCTGGGTGGAATTCCATGATCTCTCCCGGAACAGAAAACGTTTGATGAATCAAAAGTCTGTTGCAAAGATATGTCTGAGATCATGGTAATGACCAGCTTTGATCAGAACAAATAGTTAGTTTTTGTGGATTAACAAAAAAAATTGATTAATTCTGCCTGAGCAAAATCCCTTGGGCATGCGCGGCGTCCCGCACCCCTATCGCACGCAAAGCGCACCACATCATCGCCACCGTGGCGGTAATCACCGGTTTCTGCAAATCCTGCTCCAGCGCGTCAATCACGCTCAAGCTTGGCAAACCGACACCGCTGATGAACACGGCGTCAGCCTGTTCATGATCGGCCGCCCGCCCCAACCGGTAAGCCTCGGACGGCGCCTGGTCGTAAATACTGCCGATAGCCCCGAGCCGGGCCGACTTGACCACCGACACACCCCGGGCGGCCAGATAATCCAGACCCGCTTGCGTGACGGCTTCGTCATAAGGTGTTGCATAGGCCAGCCGCTTGACGTCCAAGTGCTGCAAAGCCCGCATGACCGCTTCCATGGCGGTCACCACCGGCACGCCGAACCGCGATTCGGCGCGCTGCAGAAAGGACTGCTCCCGCTGCGAACCCAACGTTGTGCTCAATGACGCGTGCGCCACCATCAAGACCTGCGGCCTGACCAGCATCAGCAACGTGGCAGCGTCTTCTACCGAGTCGAACTGCTGCTGATTGCGCTCCGCTTGTCCCTCATGCTGGCCCACGGCGCCCGACGCCCGCAGCCGGTTGAAGTACATACCCACGCCGTCCGGCGTCAGCGCCATGACCTCCGGCTCAAGCGTGGGATTACCCGGGGGAACCAACCATCCGATACGGCCTCGCCAACCCATCATGATTCATCTCTCCTCGTTTATCCGCTCAATGCGCGTGCTCACCGCTCGTTGATACGTGCTTGCGCGCCGGAACGCAAGCCGTCCCGGCGCAAGCCCTCTTCTTGGAATGAGAAGGCAGGGGGGAAAACCATCGCGGCGCCCGGGCCGGAACCGGGAGGACGCCGTGACGCATGGGTTAAAATCAAGCCTGTTTCTTCACGCCGCCTTATGCGCGCCACGGCCTTCGATTCATGGTTGACAGCACTCTCAACGCTCCTGAGGAACCCGGCGCCGACGCCGTCCTTGAATACCTGCATACGCGCCCGGGTTTTCTCGTGCGGCGCGCGCACCAGATCTGCATGTCGATGTTTGCGGAAACCTGCGAGGGCCTGATGATTACGCCCACGCAATACGGGATCCTGACCGCGCTGCGCCATACGCCGGGCATCGACCAAATCAGCGTGGCCAGGAAACTCGGCCATGACCGCTCCACGGCCGCCATGGTCATCAATGCCTTGCATCAGCGCGGCCTGATCATCAAGGTGGCCGATGCCGGAGACCGCAGGAAGAACCGGCTCGAACTGAGCCCGGAAGGCTTGGCGCTTTGGGAAAAGTGCCACGTCCTGCTCAGCGAGGGGAAGGACATGCTGCTTGAGCCGTTGACGCCATCGGAAAGAAAGCAGTTCCTGTCCCTGCTGACCAAATTCACGCACAGCTACAACTCAAGCGTCCGAACCCCGCTGCTGATGAAGGGTGAAAAACAATAAGCGCTAGACGGTTTCCCGCCCCAGATAGCCCTGCACCTGCACAGCGGCGGGCCATTGTTCGCATACGCCGCCGGTTTTTTGCGAAGACAAACAACGCATGCTGCGGCAAGTGCATGGATCCGGTTGGACCGGCGGCTGAGACAGCACCTTGCGCGCCCAGTCCGGATCCTTGAACAGGGGCCGGGCCAAGCCGATCAGGTCCGCGCTGCCGTCAAGCAACGCCTGCTCCGCCTGTTGCGGATCGCCCAAACCGCCGTTGGCGATGACGGGGATGGACACCGCTTGCTTGATGCGTCGGCAAGCCTCCATCTGGTAGGCGGGGCGCGTATTCAGTCCGGCGTTCTCGGGAAGTCTCAGGGTCTCGAAACTGCCCAGTGACGGCATCAGGAAGTCGCAGCCCGCTTCCTCCAGTCGCTGCGCCAGCCAGCAGGCGTCCTCGACGGCGCTGCCTTCCGGGTGCAGTTCATCCGCGAACAGATGAAAACCCAGCAGGGCGTCGCCGCCAATAGCGGCGCGCACCCGGCGGGCCAGTTCCAGTGCGAAACGGCAGCGGTTTTCCAGATTGCCGCCATAGATGTCAGTGCGATGGTTCATGCGCGGCGACATGAATTGAGCAATCAGCAAGCCCGCTGCGCCATGCAACTCCACACCGTCAAAACCCGCCTCAAGCGCCAGCCGGGCCGTGGCTTCAAAGTCCTGCATGGCTTGCTCGATATCGGCCAGCGTCATCGCCGTGGGCGTCACGCGCCTGCCCAGCAGCTCGAAGGACGCCGCCGACGGCGCATGACGCACGTCCGCGTCATAATTTTCCCAAGGCCCGGCATACCGTCCGGCATGGGCGATCTGCAACACGCCCAGCGCGCCTTCTTCATGAATGGCGCGAGCCAGGGTCCGATAGGGTTCCCGATAGGCCTTGGCGGGCGTCATCAGCGGCTGCTTCGGCAGTTGGCGGCCCCGCTCGCTGACCGCCACGTTCTCAACAATGACCAGGGCCGCGCCGCCACGCGCCCGGCGGGCATAATGTTCGATCATCGCCTGCCCCGGCATGCCGTTTTCGTCGGCATAGCAAACCGACATCGGCGCGTGAACCACACGGTTGGGAAGGCGATGCCGGTTCAGGACGAACGGTGTCCCCAGCATCGGCGAGCCCTGAAGCGGCCCGGACTTGAAAGCATGCATCATCGGCGTGAAGAACTCCGGCCGTATCGGACGGAGCTTCTCCGCCACGATACGGGGGCACCTGCGGTGCCATGTTTAAAATTTGCCTCGCTTGACCTCGCCCTGAAGGGCGAGGCTTGCGCATAGGCATGTGGTCAGGTCATCGTGGTAGTCAACACACCGAGGCCGTCGATGTCCACGCATACGCGGTCACCGGCCTGCAAAAAGGTCTGGGTGGCGCTGCCAACGCCCGCGGGCGTGCCGGTCAGTACCACATCGCCCGGATACAGCGTCAACACCGAAGACAGCTGCGAAATCTGCTCGGCCACGCTGAAGATCATGTCGCTGGTGTTGGCATCCTGCTTGATTTGCCCATTCACGCTCAACCGGATGCCCAAGGCCTGTGGATCCGGAACCAATGAGGCAGGCACCAGGCTCGGCCCAACCGGGCTGGACCCGGTAAAGCATTTATGCGCAAGCCAATCAAAACGAAACGGCGAGCCCGGCTGCACTTGAGGACGGCGACTGAGATCACGCGCCGAAAAATCATTCGCGCAGGCATAGCCCGCGACGAACCGCAGGGCCTCGTCAAGACTGACCCGCTCGGCTTTCTTGCCGATGATGACGGCCAGTTCCGCCTCCCAATCGACCCGCTGCGACAGCGCGGGACGTCGGACCACCGCCTCATGGCCAACGGCGCAGACGCGGGAAGGCTTGATGAAATGCCAAGGTTTCTGTCCCGACAGCTTCGGGTCTTCATCCGGCTCCTGCTGATTGACCCGCGCCATTTCCAGCACATGGCTACGGTAGTTTGCACCGGCGCAATACATGGATCCAAAGGGGTGAAGCGGCGGAAGCAGGCGCAAGCCGTCCAGACTGGCGCTGCCGGAAAAAGCCAGACGCTGGAAACGCGCCAGGCAGTCCGACCAGTGCTCAAAGCAATGGAAGCGCGGATCAGCGTCCGCCTGCCCGCACACGTCCGCCACCACGGCGCTCACATCCATCACTTGGTTGCCAAGCGCCAGACCAATCCGGACCGACGCCTCCTGCTCAAAAAAAACCACCGCCCATTGCTTCATCGTTTCCTCGTTCACTCCGGTTTGATATTGGCTTTCTTCACGACCTGTTTCCAGCGCTCGGTATCCTGCTTCACGACCTGCTGCATTTCAGCGGGGGTGTTGCCGACCGGCGTGGCCTGCATTTTCACGATTTGCTGATTGACCGACGCTTCCTTGATGACCTGCGCAATGGCTTGGCTGACTTTGGCAATCGCCTCATCCGGCGTATTGGGCGGCGCCGCGATACCCATCCACGTCATGGATTCATAGCCGGGCACCAGCTCATTGATGGCGGGAACGTCCGGCAAGAGCTTGCTGCGTGTCGGGCTGCCGACGCCGAGCAGCTTCAGTTTTCCGGACTGAGCCAGCGGCAGAGCCGTAATCAAGTTGTCGAACATGAAGTTGACATGTCCCGCCATCAAGTCGGCAATGGCGGGCGCCGTGCCTTTGTACGGCACATGTGTGTACTCGACGTTCGCCATGTCCGCCAGCATGACGGCGCTCAGGTGTTGGCTGGTGCCTGACCCCGCGCTGGCAAAGGTCGGATTCAGGCTTTTGTCTTTCAAACCGGACAACAGCTCCTTCAGGCTGTTGGGCTTGGCCTGCGGGGTGGCCAGCAGCACGTTCGGATACGAGGCCAGGATGCTGACGGGCTTGAAGTCCAGCGGCTTGAACGAGACCTTGTAGAGCAGGTCGCTGACGAAGAAATGCGGCGGCACCACCAGCAGCGTATAGCCATCCGGCTCCGAGCGCGCCACGTGATCCGCACCGATAATTCCGGCGGCGCCCGGCCGGTTGTGGACAATGACCGGCACGCCCAGGATGTCCGGCATTTTCTCCGCCACCAGCCGAGGCAGCAGATCCGCCGTGCCGCCCGGCGGATAGGGCACGACGATATTGATCGGTTTTGTTGGAAAGCTCTGGGCCATTGCGCCCAGCGGCATCAAGGCTGTCAAGGACAGCGCCAACCCCATTTTTTTCATTTGTCTCCTCCTGTCGGTATGCCGACGTGTTTAGTTCCAGGGGCCGAGAAAAACTTCACCGCCATAACTGTCGGATTCGCCTTCCCAGGTTTCCGGCCATTGGTCTTGGTCAAAAGCTTGACGCTGGGAAGCCGGGCTGGGACGGCCCTCCCAGCCGATCTGTTCCATCGCGTGATAGAGCTGAATGGCATGCCCGTCCGGATCCAGCGCCATCACGCTCGGCCCCATCCCCGGAAACAACTCGGGCGGCAAGGTTTTGAGCTGGACACCCTGCTCCCGCAGAAAACCCAGGGCCTGCTTCAACTGGGCGTAGTTGGCCAGCTGGAAACCGAACGAAAAGGTGGTGGTGTGCGGGCTCATCCCCAACGCCTCCCGCAAGGCCTTCGGATACAGGGCAATAACGTGATGATCCGTGTTGGCGCGCAGAAAAACGCAGGCATGTCCCTGGTACTCGATGGTTTCCGTCACCCGCAGGCCCAAGTCATCACGGTAAAAGGCCAGCGCCTTCTCCACATCGTTGACGAACAAACGAACCGGACCCATCTTGACCACCTTGAATGGCCGGGCCAGCAGAATGCCGTCCACGTCATGAGTTTCCGGCAGGGCTTCCACATGCCGATAGCCCTGCTCCACTTCAACCCCTTGCTCCAGCGCGCGATTCACTTCCTGCTCTTCGGAGTGATGCGGCAAGGCGGGCGGTTTTTCATAGCGGGTCGAATGCAGCACGCGAGGCTTGGAATGGCCGCTCCACCCGATCTGCTCTATGCCATAGAACAATTCATTGACGTGTCCATCCGGATCGGGCGGGTAGAAGTGCCAGTTGGATCCCGGGATATCCCTGCCCGCCCGCAAAACCTTGCGACCGGTTTCCTCAAACCATTGATGGCCATCCAGCACTTCCCTCAAGCTGCCGACCTGCCAGGTAATCTGGTTCGAGGTGTTTTCCGGGCAGCTCTTATAGTGCGGATTCAGCACGTCCATGACTTTCTTCGGAAACAGGACAAAAGCGTGGTGTTCGGTACCGTGGCGCATGAAGTAGCCTTTGCTGTGCCCCACCCGCTCACGGTCTTCTTCTTTCAGGCGCGGCCCGAAATCCAGTGGATCCGAGACTTTCATGCCCAGCAGATCACGATAGAAGCGCAAGGCGCTGACCGGATCGGTAACGTTATAGCCAAAGTGCCCCAGGCGGCGAATCCGAAAAGGCTGTGCCAGGCGGACGCCCCCCACCTCAAAACTCTGCTTCATGACTGGTCCTGAATTCCCGATTATTAATCAGACGTCTGTCTATTTTTAAAATCCTAAATCCTCGGAACAGGATATGTCAAACGAACAATCGGCGATCTAGGGTAATCCGCAGGAATGGGAAGGGAGAGAGGAGAGGAGGCACGTGCCCTCGGCCACTTGGCCGAGGCAAATCGGAAGGAAAGAGACGCGTAAACAGCAGTTTGCCGGGCGCGCCCGGACTCAGCCGAATACCTCTTCAATACGCTGCGCATCAAGCATCCGCAAGGTCCAGCGATTCAGTTCCGCTTGATCTGCCTGCTGCATGCGGGCCCGGGCCCAGTCGGGTAAAGCGCCGAACTTGTGAAGGATCAGTGCTGTCAAGGTATTGACAGCACCTTGAGCAAGACCTTTCTCAAGACCTTGCTCCAGTCCTTTCTCATGCCCTTTCTGCTCCGCTTCATGGCGGGCGTAAGCAAGAATGTCTTCGGCGTCGATACGTGATTGTTCCAGCCGCTCGGCGGCCATGCGCAATTCTTCATCGGAGTACAGCGTTTCCAGTTGCTTCAGTGCTTCTTTGACAGGAGGATGGGTAATCGTGCTCATGGCGGCCTCGTCCAGATTGTGCAACAGGCAAGTGATCCAGGCTTGCAGCGGCGTGGCTAAGGCCTGCTGTTTCTCAGCCTTGCGTAATTCAATTATATGCACTTGCAGCACTTGACCCAACTGCACCGCGGGGCGCGCATCGTCCCGCAGGGTGAAACGCCAGCACGCTTTGTCGGGATGCTCGTTGAACAGGTCATGGACGAGCAAGCTGATGCCGATGGTCGGCTTCAACTCGCGATAGTCCTGACCGGCTTGCAACTGCCCCGCCAGACTGCGCGCCACGCCGTAGATATTGCGCTGCGGCCAATGCAGGAAACGCTGCAATTGCATTTCTATGGCCAGACGCTGTCCTTCAGCGTCCTCCGCCAGAATGTCCAACACGATGTTTTTACCGGTCAGGTCCGCAGGCAGAATGTTCGGGTTCAACACGCGTTGAACCGTGATCGGCGGCGCGGGATGCTTTTTTCCTTGGGAGCGGCCCGGCGGAAAAAAACCGGCCCTGTTTTCACAGGAGCCGGTTCAGCGTACAACGTGGAGCCGCAGGCGCTTAGAGCTGAACCTGATCCGCCACTTCCTTGAAGTCTTCGATCTGATCGAAGTTCATGTAGCGGTAGATCTCGCTTTCGCTGGCACTCAGCACGCCAGCTTCAGCCATGTACTCTTCCTTGGTCGGGATGCGGCCCAGGCGTGAGCAGATGGCGGCCAGCTCGGCCGAACCGAGGTAGACGAAGGTGTTCTTGCCCAGACGGTTCGGGAAGTTACGGGTGGACGTGGACATGACGGTGGCGCCTTCGCGCACCTGCGCCTGGTTGCCCATGCACAGCGAGCAGCCCGGCATTTCCATCCGCGCGCCCGCAGAACCCAGCACACCATAGTGGCCTTCTTCGGTCAGTTGCTTCTGGTCCATCTTGGTGGGCGGAGCCACCCACAGTTTGACCGGGATGTCGCGCTTGCCTTCCAGCAGCTTGGACGCGGCGCGGAAGTGGCCAATGTTGGTCATGCAGCTGCCGATGAAGACTTCATCAATCGCGGCGCCCGCCACATCGGACAGCGTCTTGACATCGTCCGGGTCATTCGGGCAAGCCACCAGCGGCTCGGTGACCTCAGCCAGATCGATCTCAATCACTTCCGTGTACTCGGCGTCGGCATCCGGCTCCAGCAATTGCGGATCGGCCAGCCAGGCTTCCATGGCCTGGATGCGGCGGGCGATCGAGCGCTTGTCTTCGTAGCCGTTGGCGATCATCCACTTCAGCAAGGTGATGTTGCTGTTGATGTACTCAATGATCGGCTCTTTGTTCAGGCGAACGGTACAACCGGCTGCGGAACGCTCGGCCGAGGCGTCGGACAGCTCGAACGCCTGTTCGACTTTCAGGTCCGGCAAACCTTCAATTTCCAGAATGCGGCCGGAGAAGATGTTCTTCTTGCCTTTCTTCTCAACCGTGAGCAGGCCTTTCTTGATGGCGTAGAACGGGATGGCGTTGACCAGGTCGCGCAGCGTGACGCCCGGCTGCATTTTGCCTTTGAAGCGCACCAGCACCGACTCCGGCATGTCCAGCGGCATCACGCCGGTGGCGGCGGCAAAGGCCACCAGGCCGGAACCGGCCGGGAAGCTGATGCCGATCGGGAAACGGGTGTGCGAGTCACCGCCGGTGCCGACGGTGTCCGGCAACAGCATGCGGTTCAGCCAGGAGTGGATCACGCCGTCACCCGGGCGCAGCGAGATGCCGCCGCGCGTGCTGATGAAGGCAGGCAGCGTATGGTGAGTCTTGACGTCGACCGGCTTCGGATACGCGGCCGTGTGGCAGAAGGACTGCATCACGAGGTCAGCCGTAAAGCCCAGGCAAGCCAGGTCTTTCAGCTCATCACGCGTCATCGGACCGGTGGTGTCCTGCGAACCGACCGAGGTCATCTTGGGTTCGCAATAGGTGCCCGGACGAATGCCTTCGCCTTCCGGCAGACCGCAAGCGCGGCCGACCATTTTCTGGGCCAGCGTGAAGCCTTTGCCGGTGTCGGCCGGGTTTTTCGGCAGGCGGAACAGCGTGGACGGCGGCAGACCCAGCGCTTCACGCGCCTTGCCGGTCAGGCCGCGGCCGATGATCAGCGGAATGCGGCCGCCCGCGCGGACTTCATCAAACAGCACGTCGGATTTCAACTCAAACGTGGTGATGACTTCACCGTTCTTCAGCGCCTTGCCTTCGTACGGACGCAGCTCGATGACGTCGCCCATTTCCATTTGCGAGACGTCGAGTTCAATGGGCAGCGCGCCGGCATCTTCCATCGTGTTGTAGAAAATGGGGGCGATCTTGGTGCCCAGGCAGACGCCGCCGAAACGCTTGTTCGGCACGAAGGGGATGTCTTCACCGGTCCACCACAACACCGAGTTGGTGGCGGACTTGCGCGACGAACCGGTACCAACCACGTCGCCGACGTAGGCAACCAGGTTGCCTTTTTCTTTCAGGCCGGTGATCAGGCTGATCGGGCCGGTCTTGCCCGGCTCCTGGGGCTCGATGCCCGGGCGCGGGTTTTTCAGCATGGCCAGCGCATGCAGCGGGATGTCCGGACGGCTCCACGCGTCAGGCGCGGGAGACAGGTCATCCGTGTTGGTTTCGCCGGTCACCTTGAAGACGGTCAGCGTCAGGCTCTCGGGCACTTCAGGACGGCTGGTGAACCACTCGGCGTCCGCCCAGCTTTGTAGCACGGCTTTGGCCTGCGCATTGCCCTGGTCCGCTTTTTCCTTCACGTCATGGAAGGAGTCGAACATCAGCAGGGTGTGCTTCAGGCCGTTGGCGGCGACTTCAGCCAGTTCCGGCTTGTCCAGCAGCTCAATCAGCGGGCCGATGTTGTAGCCGCCCAGCATGGTGCCCAGCAGTTCAGTGGCCTTGGCTGGGCTGATCAGCGCACAGGTTTCCGTGCCGAGCGCGACGGCGGCCAGGTACGAGGCCTTGACCTTGGCGGCGTCATCAACGCCCGCGGGAACACGGTGGGTCAGCAAATCAAGCAGGAAACCCTCTTCGCCTGCCGGCGGGTTCTTGATCAGCTCGATCAGGTCTGCCGTTTGCTGCGCGGACAGCGGCAGCGGAGGAATGCCAAGCGCCTCGCGCTCGGCAACATGTTGACGATAAGATTGAAGCATGTAAGTGTCCCGATAATAGAAGGGAAGAGCCAGTGGATAGATTGTAGACGCGGTCGGCCTGAGCTGCAAGCGTCTTATATCTTATATAAGACTTAAACCCCGCCCCCACCCAGCGCAAGCCGGGGCCTCCGAGCTGGATAGTGCATGGAATTACGTCAACTCAAGTATTTCGTCCGCGTGGTTGAATTGGGCAGCATGGGAAAAGCCGCCCGCGAGCTGGGCGTCGTGACCTCGGCGCTGAGCCAGCAAATCAGCCGTCTTGAGAGCGAACTCTCAACCCGCCTGCTGCAGCGCACCAGCCAGGGCGTCTTTCCCACCGAGGCCGGGCTGGCCTTCTGGCGACAGGCGCAGCTCGCGCTGCGGCATGCCGACAACGCCGTCCTGGCCGCGCGCGACGCCCGCCTGACCGGCCGGGTCAGCGTCGGTTTCAGCCCGACCACCGCCTCCTTGCTGGCACGGCCTTTTTTCACCGCCATGCGGGAGCGCTATCCGGATATCCGGCTACATCTGGTGGAAACCCTGTCCGGCCACTCCAGCACGATGCTGCATCGCCGCCAGCTTGACCTGGCCGTGCTGTTCAAGGCTGAGAACCCATTAAACTGGAGCGTGACCCCCATTCTGGACGAAGCGCTCTTTCTGCTGGTGTGCCCCGGTATTCTCGACGTCCCGGACGGCCAGCCCATCCATTTGAGCCAGGCCCGCGACCTGCCGCTGGCCATGACCACCGCCGCCCATGATCTGCGGCGGCTGACCGACGAAGCCTATGCCCGCGCACTGCTCGAGCCCCGCATTGCGGTGGAGGTGGACGGACTGACCACGCTGATGGATCTGGTCATGGACTCGGAGATTGCCACCATCCAGCCCGGCGCGGCGGTGCACCGCGCCTTTTCGTCCTCCCTGCACCGCCATCCGATCAATGACGCCGAGCTCTACCGGCGCAATGTGCTGGTCAGCGTGTCCGACGACGAACTCGCGCCCGCGGCGCTGGCCGCCCGCGTCGTGCTGGCCGACGTCATGCGCAGGCTGGTGGAGGAAGGCCACTGGCCGGGCGCCACCCTTCACAAATAATAAAGACCTATTTCACCATTACTAACTACCCGCCCCGGATCTAACTCCGTACAGTTTCCGTATCTCATTCACTCCCATCCTGAGGCGGACAAGTCATGGTCGATGTACTGGTCATCGGGGGCGGCAATGCGGCGCTGTGCGCGGCGCTGATGGCGCGCGAAGCGGGTGCCAGCGTGCAGCTGCTCGAAGCGGCGCCGCGCGCCTGGCGAGGCGGCAACTCCCAACACACGCGCAATCTGCGCTGCATGCACGATGAACCGCAGGACGTGCTGGTTGACGCCTATCCTGAGGAAGAGTTCTGGCAGGACTTGCTGAAGGTCACCGGCGGCGCCACCCATGAACAGCTGGCGCGCCGCGTGATCCGCGACTCATCCACCTGTCGGGGCTGGATGCGCAAGCACGGCGTCAACTTCCAGCCCTCGCTGGCGGGCACCTTGCACCTGGCACGCACCAACGCGTTTTTCATGGGTGGGGGCAAGGCCCTGGTCAACGCCTACTTCCGCAGCGCCGAACAGCTCGGTGTGGAGATCCGCTATGACACGCCCATTGACCGGCTCGAACTCGACGGCAGCCGCTTCGTCGCGGCCTACTGCGGCGATCAGCGCTTTGAGGCGCGCACCTGTGTCCTCGCCGCCGGGGGCTTCGAGTCCAATCTTGAATGGCAGCGCGAGGCCTGGGGACAGAACGAGCGCGGCGAATGGCCCGCGGAAAACTTCCTGATCCGCGGCACCCGCTTCAACCAGGGCGTGCTGCTGAAGTTCATGATGGAAGCGGGCGCGGACATCATTGGCGATCCCACCCAGGCGCACTGCGTGGCGATCGACGCCCGCGCGCCCCTGTATGACGGCGGCATCTGTACTCGCATCGATTGCGTATCGCTCGGCATCGTCGTGAACCGCAACGCCGAACGCTTCTACGACGAAGGCGAGGATTTCTGGCCGAAGCGCTATGCCATCTGGGGCCGCCTGGTAGCGCATCAGCCCGGCCAGATCGCCTGGTCCATCATCGATGCCAAGGCGGTCGGCCGCTTCATGCCGCCGGTCTTCCCCGGCATGAGTGCAAACACGATTCCCGAACTGGCCCAGCAGATCGGCATTGACAGTGCCCAGCTCGTCAATACCGTGGACACTTTCAATGCCGCGTGCCGCGGCAGCGGGTTCGATCACACCGTGCTGGATGGCTGTCACACCGAGGGCCTGACCCCGTCGAAAACCCATTGGGCCCGCCCGCTGGATACCCCGCCGTTCTATGCCTATCCGGTGCGCCCCGGCATCACCTTCACCTATCTGGGCCTGAAGGTGAATGAGGACGCCGCCGTGCACTTCAACGGCGCGCCCAGCGAAAACCTGTTCGTGGCCGGAGAGATGATGGCCGGCAACGTGCTGGGCAAGGGCTATACCGCCGGCGTCGGCATGTCGATCGGCACGGCGTTCGGCCGCATTGCGGGCACCCAGGCTGCCAGGGCAGCCCTCCACTCACAGGAGATCAAACGTGCGAGTTGATTCCTCAAGTCTGGCCAAGTCCAGCATCAATCCGGCCATCGGACCGTCCTTCAAAGGCATCGCCATCACCACCGATCTGTCTGGCGACGCCCGCAGCGCGCCCGAGCAGGAGGTCCAGCGACAATTGCAGATCTGCAATGCCTGCCGCTATTGCGAAGGGTTCTGCGGCGTGTTCCAGGCCATGACCCGCCGTCTGGAGTTCGGCAAGGCCGACATCCACTACCTGGCCAATCTGTGCCACAACTGCGGCGCCTGTCTGCATGCCTGTCAGTACGCGCCGCCGCATGAATTCGGCGTCAACGTACCGCAGGCCATGGCCGAAGTCCGCATGCAGACCTATACGGATTTTGCCTGGCCCGCCCCGCTCGGCAAGCTGTATGCGCGCAATGGCCTGACGCTCGCGCTGGCAACCGGCATCGGACTGGCGCTGTTTCTGGCCTTGATGATGCTGATGAACCAGGGCAGCCTGGTTCACCCGCCGCTGAACGGCGACTTCTACGCGGTCTTCCCGCACAATCTGCTGGTGCTCATGTTCGGCTCCGTCTTCGTGCTGGCGGTGATCGCGCTCGGGGTCGGCGTCGTGCGCTTCTGGCGCGGCATCCGCGACGGCGTGGTCAGCGTGCCGGCCGCGTCGGAGGCGGTGCACAACGTCCTGAAGCTGAAATACCTGGACGGCGGCCATGGCAAAGGCTGCAATGATGAAGACGACGCCTACACGCTCCGGCGGCGGCGTTTCCACCACTTCACGTTTTACGGATTCATGCTGTGCTTTGCCGCCACGTGTGTTGCCACGCTCTATCACTACGTCTGGGATCTGCCCGCGCCCTATGCCTGGAACAGCCTGCCGGTGATCCTCGGCACGGCGGGCGGCGTCGGCTTGCTGATCGGCCCTGCCGGGCTGTTCTGGCTGAACCTGCGCCGCGACCCGGCCCATGGCGACGTCAAGCAGCGCCCGATGGACCGCGGCTTCATCGCGCTGCTGTTCTTCGTCAGCCTGACCGGCCTGGTGCTGCTGTTCGGCCGCAACACCGGCTATATGGGCTTGCTGCTGGCCATTCACCTCGGCATGGTCATGGCGTTTTTCCTGACCCTGCCCTACAGCAAGTTCGCCCATGGCTTTTATCGCAGCGCCGCGCTGCTGAAATGGTCGATTGAAAAACGCCTGCCCAACAAGCTCGGGCTGAGCGATTGAAAAGGAGGACCCCCATGCAGCAAAGCAAACCGGGCGTGCTCGGCATTCCCTCCATGCAGGACCGGTGCTCGGCCCGGGAATGGGAGGCGCGCGTCAACCTGGCCGCCTGTTATCGGCTGGTCCATCTCTACGGCATGTCCGACATGATGGCCAACCATATTTCCTCGCGGGTGCCGGACGAAGAAGGCGCTTTCCTGATCAATGCCTACGGCATGATGTACGAAGAGATCACCGCGTCCAGCCTGATCAAGGTCAATCTTGCGGGGGACATCCTCTCCAAGCCGGATTTCGGTGCACTGAATTACGGCATCAACCGCGCGGGCTACGTCATCCACAGCGCCATCCATGAAGCCCGGCCCGAGGTGGATTGCGTCATCCATACCCATAGCTGGGCATCCATGGCCGTCTCGGCGCTGGCCTGCGGCCTGCTGCCGATCACGCAGACCGCCATGCGCTTCCTGAAAATCGGCTATCACGACTATGAAGGCGTGGTGCTGGGCCTGGAAGAAAAGGCCTCGCTGGTCAATGACCTTGGGCAGGGAGAAGCGCTGATTCTGCGCAACCATGGCGCCTTGACCGTCGGCCGCACGGTTGGAGAGGCATTCAACTGGATGCACCGGCTCGAACTGGCCTGCCGCACGCAGCTGGCGGCCCAAGCCACGCAGCAGCCCCTGCAAGGCGTGGCGCCCGACGTGCTCGAAGAAACCTGGAACAATTATCAACCGTCCACACGACGGCCTTATGGCCAAATGGAGTGGCCCGCCTTATTGAGGAAGCTGGATCGCCTCGACAGCAGTTATCGCAACTAAAACCAAACCACATCGCGACAACACATTACGGAGACAACCCATGCACACCCGCCATCCCCGCTGTCTGGCCGCCTTGAGCGGTCTCACCCTGGCCACCGCCGCCGCCCTGGCCCACGCCTATCCCACCAAGCCGATCACCCTGGTGGTGCCGTTCGCCCCCGGCGGCAATATCGATCTCACCGCCCGCGCGCTGGCCGAACCGTTGGGCAAAGCGCTTGGCCAGCCGGTGGTGGTGGAGAACAAGCCCGGCGCGGGCAGCATGCTCGGCGCCTCGCACGTGGCCCGCGCCGCGCCGGACGGCTATACGCTGCTGCTTGGGCACAGCGGCACGCACGGCACCGTGCCCGCCACGTATAAAAACGTCACCTACAACTACAAGGATGACTTCGTTGCCCTGGGCGGCGTCACCTACACACCTTCCGTGCTCGCCCTCGGGCCCAGCCAACCCCGTGTGGACATGAAAACCTTGATCCAGACATCGGAAAAGCTGCCGCAGGGCATCTCGCTGGCCTCGGCGGGCGTGGGCTCCTTCAATCACTTGACCATCGAACTGCTGAAATACGAACTGAAGCTGAAGGCACTGCATGTGCCGTATCGCGGTTCGGCCCCCGCCATCGCGGACGTGCTCGGCGGACAGGTCCAGGGACTGGCCGATCAATTGAGCACGTCGCTCCCCTATATCCGTGAAGGCAAGTTCCACGCGGTCGTTCAAATGGGCGCACAACGCTCCAAGCAACTGCCCGACGTACCCACGCTGGCCGAACAGGGCTTTCCCAATATTGAAGCGGGCGTCTACACCGGGGTATTTGCACCGTCAAAGACCCCGCCCGACGTGGTGGAAAAACTCCGCCAGGCCATGCGGCAAGTCCTCAAGGACCCGGCCCTGATCAAACGCTACGAGAACATGGGCGCGGACATGCTTGGCATGGATGTCGAAGCGTTTTCCGCTTACGTGGATCGTGAAGCCACGAAATGGATCGAGCTGGCCAAGCGGCTCAATATTCAACTGGATTAAGCGTGGCAGCTCCGATTCCGCACACCACCCTGGCCAGCCCGCCCGGCCAGGCAACACCGCCCGGCGCCTGGGATTGCCACATCCATATCAACGATCCCGCCTATCCCTATGTGCCGGGCGCCAGCCTGACCCCGCCGCCCGCCCTGCTGAGCGACTACCAGCGCCTACAGCGGGCGCTGGGCCTGCAACACGTTGTCATCGTCCAGCCGTCGAGCTACGGCGTTGACAATACCTGTACGCTGGACAGCACGATGGCAATGGCGCCGCACGCCCGCGCCATCGTCTGCGTCAGCCCGGATACGCCGCTGGACACGCTGGCCGCCATGCATGCCAAAGGCGCGCGCGGCGTGCGGCTCAATTTCACGCGTCCACCCACCACGCCGCTGGAAGACATTGTGCCACTGGCCAAAAAAATGGCGGACCTGGGCTGGCATCTGCAAGTACACGGCCGGATCGATCAGCTACTGCCGCTGTTCCCGGTCTTCCGGCTGCTGCCCTGCCCCTTGGTCTTCGACCACCTGGGCCGCCTTCCCGTGGCGCCGCCCCATCCGGGTTTCGACGAGATCAAACGATTGATTGACACAGGCAATACCTGGATCAAGCTCTCCTGCGCCTATTACACGCCGCCCCAGCCCGCCCGTCTTCCCTCCCGGCCCGCGTATCCGGTGGCATCCGCCTTGATGAAAGCCTATCTGGACCTGGCGCCTGACCGCATGGTCTGGGGCAGCAACTGGCCGCATCCGGCCAGCAGCCATGGCGAACTGGCCTTGCCGGACGATGCCCACCTGCTGGACCTGCTCGCAGCGGCCTGCGGCAACGCGCACACCTACCAGCAAGTGCTGTGCGACAATCCCCAGCGTTTGTACGCCTGAGGCCCGGGGCCATCAGGCCTTGCGCGTCCGCTGAGGTCCGCACACCTCCCTCAGCTTGCGGACGAAGCGCTCGGACAAGGCCGCATTGACCGGCACCTTGGGTAAATACAAGAAAGTCGTCATCGACACCCGGGGCAGAAAATCTATCTTCACCAGATTGGCAAAAGCGCCGCCCGCCAGCGCCTCCGGATGGATCAAGCCCACGCCTGCGCCGATATTGACCAGGTAACAAGCGGAAATGCTGTTGTTGACCTGGATGGCAATGTCCAGTTTTTCTCCGCTTTCCTTGAAGGCCGCGCTGACCAGGGCAACAGTCGGAGACTTCTCATACAACGTGATCAACGGCGTGCCCGCCAAGTCCTGCGGGCGCAGCACCCGGCGCCGGGCCAACGGGTGCTGCGCCGGGACCACCGCGACCAGCGGCGCTTCCTGAATGGGCGTGATGGCGCACAACGACAACAGATTGGCGTCGGTGTTGTGCGGCGGCGGCGTGGCCACCGCCACATCAATCTGGTGGGTGGCGACCAGATGCAGGAGCTTTTGCGTCGGGTGGGTGATCATCTCCACCTCCAGCCCGGGCAATGCCTCCCGGCAACGCCGGATGGCTTCCGGCACCCAATACGGCAGCGCACCGCCGCCAACGCCCACCTTCAGCCGGGGCGGCTTCTCCGTGGCAAGCTGAAGCAGATCACGCCGGGCCACTTCCATCGCATTGAGCGCGGATTGCGCCGACGGCAGGAACGCCAGGGCCTCGGCAGTTGCCTGCAAGCGCCCGCCGACCCGGACAAAAAGCGGCGCTTGCGCCTGCCGCTCCAGCACCCCGATCGCTTTGCTGATGGCGGGAATCGAGCAGTTCAGTTTCTCGGCGGCTTCCTTCAGGCCTGTGCTCGTCATCAGGGCCTGGAAAGCCTCCAGATGCCGGGCGGTCATCAGCTCAGCGTCCATAGGTAGCGTCCTCGAACAATTTAACCTCAGGTTAAACAATTATTTCTTGATCAGCCACCCAGGAATGCGATGATCTCGGAGAGCGTCCATCCCCCCGTTTTTCAAGGAGTGTTTTCATGTCTGGAGTCAAGCGCGTTCTCATCGTTGGCGCCGGGATTGCCGGCAGCAGCGCCGCCATTGCCCTGCGCCGACAGGGCATCGACGTCAAGGTGGTTGAGAAAGCGGATCGCTGGGCCTTTGCCAGTTCCGGCATTTTTGTTTATGGCAATGGGTTGGCGTCCTTCGAGACGCTGGGTGTGCTGCCCGAGATGATCGAGAGCGGCTTTCCCATTGAAGACGACGAAAACCTCTACTACACCCACACCGGCGAACCGCTGCTGACCGTCCGCTACCCGCGTCCCGCGCCGGACATTCCCGCCATTCTCGGAATCAAGCGGGCCGAGATGCATCGGGTCCTGAAAAGCCATCTGGATGCCTTGGGCGTCCCCGTCCAGCTGGCCACCTCGGTCGAACAGATTATTGACGATCCCGCCAGCCCCGCCGTCCAGGTCCGCCTCACCGACGGCACCGTGGAAACAGCCGACCTGGTCATCGGCGCCGACGGCGTGCGCTCCCAGGTCAGGACCCTGATCCAGGGCGAGGTGGCGCCGCAGTACTCCGGCTTTGGCGTGTGGCGCAGCGTGCATGCCCGCCCCGCCTGGCTGACGAAGAAAATCATGCAGATGGGCATCGGCAAGCGCCTGGGCATTCTGCCGATCAGCAATGACAAACTCTATGTCTTCGGCACTGTGCCTGCGCCGGACAAGCCCTGGCACGACAAAGCGCGGTGGCCCGCGCTGATGCGCGAGACCTTTGCCGAGTTCGAGGGGCCGGTCCGGCATTTCCTGGATGAACTCAACGATGCGTCCGAAGTGCTCTACACCGCGGTGGAAGAAGTGATCCTGCCACTGCCGTGGCACCGGGGCCGGACGGTTCTGATTGGCGACGCCGCGCATGCGGCCACGCCGTTCATGGGACAAGGCGGCGCGATGGCCGTGCTGGATGCGGTTGAGCTGGCGCGGCGTCTGGCCGGGACAGCACCCCTGGCACAGATCCTGAGCCAGTTTGGCCAGTCCCGCTTCCAGATGTGTCAATTCGTTCAGGACGCATCACGTGCCGTGGGTCAGGCGGGCGCCAATGAAGACGAAGCCGCCTGCCTGTTGCGCAACGAAGCCATGAAGCAGGACGCCCAGCACAAGGTTGACGCCTTCTATGCCAAGCTTGCCGCGTTGGCTGTCTGATCCGGGCGCCCAATGAATACTGGCCAAGCGTTGTGCCACCGCTTGGCCAGTTCAGCGCGTCAAGGGGCTCGGAATAAGCCGG
Source organism: Pigmentiphaga sp. (assembly GCA_041678365.1). Taxonomy (GTDB): domain Bacteria; phylum Pseudomonadota; class Gammaproteobacteria; order Burkholderiales; family Burkholderiaceae_B; genus Pigmentiphaga. The sequence continues at coordinate 30,056 of JBAYOI010000001.1, forward strand.
GCGAAAAGCGTGCGCTTGTTCAGAGTGCCCTTAACCTTCCCGGTTCATCGGACCGGATTGCTTTGCTCCTTTTTTTTCTTGTTGCGTTCAGCGATGAGCATCGGCACTTTGATCATCACATACATAAAGCCCAATGTGCCGCCGATCACTGCGGCGAAAACCAATAAAGTCATCAACATGGCGGTTCCTCCTAGCTAGGACTCCAGTCTAGGAAGGAAAGCCCCCGGGGACGCAGGTCCGGCATTACCGTTTGGCAAGCTCCACCGGCACGGAAACAGCGCTTTCCCATTGGCAAGACACCGGATGCGGATCTTACCGAACAGCAAGAAAGGCGCGGCAACAGGCATACTATGGATTCCACTGAAAAAAACGGGTTCCCATGGAATTTGATGTTGACCGAGACATTTTGCTGGCCAAATCCCTGGAACAAGCTGACGCGCAAGCGGTGTTGATTCCGCTTGCGCAACGCGAGCAGTTCACACGCGAAGCCAAGGAGCTCGCCCGGACCCGGGCCGGAACCGGCCTGCCGGAAACCCACTTTCTCGGCCTGCGCGCCCGCCTGTTGCTGAACGCCGTGGAAGCCGAACACCCCTTGGTGCGCCACTATCGCCGTCCCAACCAGACCCTGGTCTGGCTGCTGTACCTGCTCCCCCTGCTGGGCTTTCTGTTCGGCCTGCTGACAGAGCGGATCAGCAATCCTCATCGGATAGACCTGCTGGCTTTCCCGCTATTGGCCGTACTCGCCTGGAACCTCGCCGTCTACGTGGCGCTGGCGGTGTCTCGCTTCGTCCGCCCGCTCCCCTCGCAGAGCCTGATCCGGCGCGCCTTCCATGGCCTGCGCCTGCCCGGCAGAACGACCGCTGTGCTGCCGGAACCGCTGTTGCGCGGTCTCCAGTCTTTTTCCCACGACTGGTCCGCCGCGCACGGCAGCCGATGGAAGGGGCGCTGGTCGAGCGCCTTGCACTGGAGCGCGGCGGCCCTCGCGGCAGGCATGATAGTTTCCTTGTACGGCCGGGGGCTGATCGTGGCCTACCACGTGGGCTGGGAAAGTACCTTCCTGTCCGCCAGCCAGGTAACAACCGTGCTCAATCTGCTGTTCTGGCCGGTCTCCGCCCTGTCCGGCCTGGCGCCCTTCACCGTGCCCGAGGTCGCCAGCCTGGAATTCGGCGCCACCCCCGTTGCCGCCCAAGGCGCCGCCTGGGTGCATCGTTATGCGGGTTTGCTGGCTTTGATCGTCGTACTGCCAAGAAGTATCCTGGGCCTGCTGAGCTGGGTCCTGAACCGCCGCAGCGCGTCCCGCCCGGACTATCAGTCGCCCTATTTCCAGCGCCTCCTTGGCGAACTGTCCGACCGCGTGCTGGATGTGCGGCTGCTGCCCTACAGCCTGGCGCTCGACCGGGACCAGCTTCCCGCCATCCAGGCCGCTTTGCGTACGCAGTTGAGCGCGTCGGCGACGTTTTCTTTCGTCGCCGCCACACCCTATGGCGGAGCGCCGCCGCTTTCCTTGCTGACCCAGGCCGAACAGGCGCTGCTGGTGGTCGTGTTCGCCGCCGCCTCCACGCCCGAACCGGAAACCCAGGGCGCCTTCCTGCAGGAACTGCTGGCCCACTTTCCGAACCGTGTCCTGGTGCTGCTGGATCAGCACCGGCTGGAACAGAAATGGGCCGCGTTTCCCGACGGCGCGCAGCGTCTGCAACAACGTCAGACCCTGTGGCGGCAATTTTTGGCACACTATGGTGTCAACGGCCACTTTGCATCGCTCTCTTCCAACGAGACCTCTTCATGAGCACCACCATCCAGCTTTGCCTGCTTTCCCATACCAACGTCGGCAAGACGACTTTGGCCCGCACGCTGCTGGCCGAAGACATCGGGGAGGTTCAGGACGCCGCCCACATCACGGAAACCGCAAGCGGGCACACGCTGATCACCACGGACCAGGGTCACAGCCTCCAGATCTGGGACACCCCCGGTTTTGGCGACTCCGCCAGGCTGGCGGCCCGCCTTGAACAGTCGGAAAGCGCGCTGGGCTGGTTTCTGACCGAAGTCTGGGATCGCGTCCGGGATCGGCCGTTCTGGCTGAGCCAACGGGCGCTGGTAGCGGCGCGTGACCATGCCGACATCGTGCTGTATCTCGTCAATGCCGCCGAATCACCGCGGGATATCGGCTACCTTGACGCTGAAATGCGCATCCTGAAGTGGCTGGGCAAACCGGTGCTGGTCCTGCTGAACCAAATGGGACCGCCCAAGCCCGCCACGCAGGAAATCAATGAAGCCCAACAATGGGCACGGGCGCTGCAACCCTATTCGCACGTCCGGGACATCATTCCGCTGGATGCCTTTGCGCGGTGCTGGGTACATGAATCGGTGCTGCTGCACGCCATCGAGCACCATCTTGACGCCTCGCTGCAACCCGCGTTCCGCGTCCTGCGTCAGAGCTGGGAAGCGCGCAACCAGCAACGCTTTGAGGCGTCCATGGACGTGCTGGCGTCGTTCCTGCTCCAGGCCAGCCAGGCCAGCGTCGACCTGGAGAAACCCTCACTGTGGCAAAGCGCCCGGGGCAGCCTGGGCAGCCAGCGCACAGAACTCAGCCCGGAAAAGGAAGCGGCCGTCCGCGAACTGGAAGCCGCGCTGTCGGACAGCATCCAGCAGGCCTCGCTTGCGCTGTTGAAACTGCATAAACTCGATGGCAAGCTGACGGTCCAGCTTGATCAGCGGCTGCACGAGAACTTCGCTTTTGATACGCCGATGGACATCCAGAAGGTGGGTTTCCTGGGCGCGATTGCCTCCGGCGCGGTTACTGGCGCCACCGCCGACCTGATGAGCGGCGGTCTGACGCTTGGCGGCGGCCTGCTGGTGGGCGCGGTGGTGGGCGGCCTGACCTTTGCGGGCGGCGCAATGGGAATGAACAAGCTGTCAGGCAAAGAAAAGCCTACCGCCCAGCTTGATCCGATCTACCTGGAAGCGCTGACGGTATCCGTCGTGCTGCGGTATCTGGCGGTCGCCCATTTCGGGCGGGGCCGCGGCAATTATGTGGAAGGAGAGTCGCCCGCATTCTGGAAAGAGTATGTGGCGCATGCCATTGAAACCCGTCGCGCCCCCTTCCTCCTGGCCTGGCAGGCGGCACGCCGCCACGATGGCGACGCCCTGTCCACCCTGCGGCAGTTGTTGCTGGACGCCACCGCCAGCGTGCTGAACACGCTGTACCCCAATGCCGTCACGCCCGTGGACGCCTCGCCCAGGCACGACTCCCGAACAGAGCCCGCGCCTGCGGCGGCGCCGCCTTACCACGCCGGGTTATAGAAGCGCCCCGGGAACGTGCGCGTCGCCCCCTCCCGCAAGGCAGATTCAACGCGCAATATCCACCAGGATCCGCGCCGCTTCGACCTTGACCGGAAACACGCGGATCGGACGTGTCACCGGTTCGCACAACGGTTCGCCGGTGCGAACGTCAAACTGCCCCTGGTGCAGCGGACATTCAATCGCGTGCCCTTCCAGGAAGCCGTCGCACAAATTGGCCCGGCCGTGATTACACCAGGCCGTGGTCGCGTACAGCTCGCCTTCCACGGCATACAGCGCGATCTCCATGCCATCGGCCTGAACACCCACAATATCGCCTTCATTGACGGCATCACGCGCCGCCACATCAATCCATTCCGCCATGCTTGCCTCAGTCTCAAAGGGGGTAAATCAGGGAGTTCGGAATCATTTCCGTATCAAAGACGCACACCCGGCTGGCAAACTTCAAGCCTGCCGGGGTCCGGACGATCTCGTCCAGATAGCGGCCCACGTTGAACACGGTGGTTTCGCCAGTCCGTTTGGTCCGGAAAACCGCGTAAGAGGTTTCCGCCCTGATCCGCTCACCGTCATCGGACAGCACGCGCGGCATGCCACAGACGTGGCGCTGATAGTACGGATCATGAAACAGGGTTTCCTTGATGCCGTACACCCGGTCTTTCAACATGCCCTGGCTGATCAGCATCAAGGTTGCCAGCGGCAGGCCGCGGTCAAAGTTTTCACGTGGCTGGATTTTGTACTCGCAGTCTTCCAGGAAGAACTCCGGCCACTGGTCCCAATCGCCGCTGTCCAGCACGGCCGCATAGGCTTCGTTCAATTGCGAAATTTCTAATACGGTTTGCATCGCCATCACTCCCCCATCTTCCGGCGCCAGTAGTCATACATGCCACGAATCAAGGTTTCCGTAACCATGTGTTCCGTGTCCTCCGCCGTGCGCCCACCCAACTCAGCCACGGCGGCGCCGGCCGGATTCTGGGTGAAACCGCTCTGCGAGAACTCAATGACTTCGCCATCGTCAGCCGACACGAAACCGGCCGGACCGAACAAATTGGCCTGCACCAGGCGGCGCTTGGTCATTTCCGGCGTATCGTCCTCAAAACCGAAATGGGTCCAGACGAAATCGAACTCGCCATTGCCCCGCGGCTGGATGTGGCGGGTTGACACGCTGTTGACCTGCTGTTGAATGATGACGCTGGGGAAGATCGTCATCATCACCGCGGTCGGCTCACCCCACCATGGCTCATGCACGATGTCGAGCAAGCGCATGTCGTTCAGGCTCATGCTGGACTTGAACGAGGACACGCCTTGCGTCACTTCCGTGTTTTCTCCACCCGATCCACGGGTGGAGATCATTGCCGCATGACGGCCGGTGTCATCCATGCGCAGCGCCGATTTGTTATCCGCGCGCCAAAGGCCATAGGTAATGAACCAGGTATGCAGCAAGCCGGGATGGTAGGGATCCTTGATGTTCTCCTGCATCAGCTTCCAGTTGCCCGGAATCCGCTGGCGGTTGTAGCCGAGCAGCTTCAACTGGCGGCCATTGAACAGGCGATCGAAATAGGACAGGATTTCCGGTCCCAGGAAGGTTTCAAAGTCCTCCACATCAGGATCAAAGGACGCAAACACCACTCCGCCGCGCGTTGCCACCCGCAACTTATTCAGGTTGTGTTCGCCCGGCTTGAAATCCGCGGGCATGCCGCCGTGTACCTGGCCGTTTTGCCGCACGCCACGACGGAACGGCACGCCTTGCAGATTGCCTTCCAGTGTGTAGTTCCATTGGTGGTACGGACAGGTGAAGCTTTCCACGTTGCCGCAGCGCTCGCGCACGAACTGCATGCCCCGGTGCGCACAGACGTTCTCAAACACATGGATCTGGCCGTCCTTGCCGCGGCTCATCACCACCGAACGCTCGCCAATGACGGTCCGTTTGAAATCGCCCTCATTCGGCACTTCGGCTTCCAGCCCCACATAGCACCAATGGTCGCGATAAAAGAAGGTCTCCAGTTCTTTCTGGTACAGGTCCGCCCGCGTATATGCTTCAAACGGAATGCGGCTGCTGTCTTCACGTGGCCAAGCCAGAGGCTCGGGATGAACGCGCTGTTCCATGGTTTGTCTCCTGATCGTGATTGGCTCAGTATAGGCAGCCCACCCTCATACGCATATAGAATAGACTGAATAGATATTATTCTTAGGGCGAATAATGAATCTGGAATCTGCTGATCTGCACCTGCTGATGGTCTTCAATGCGCTGTATGAAACCGGCAGCGTCTCCCGGGCGGCTGAAAAACTGGATCTGTCGCAACCGGCCACCAGCCATGTCCTGCGCAAGCTGCGGCTGCGCTTTGAGGATCCCCTGTTCATCCGCACCCGCAACGGCATGGAGCCAACACCGCTGGCCAAGGAGATTGCCGAGCCGGTGCAATCCGCGCTGGAGCTGATCCGCAGCACCCTTCAGACCCGACGGGTGTTCGAACCGCTCAGCTCAACCCAAACCTTCACGCTGGCCCTGACCGATATTGGTGAAATTTATTTTCTGCCGAGGCTGATGGCGGCCTTGGGGGAACTGGCGCCCGGCGTCGGACTGACCACCGTGCGGGACAATTCGGTTGAACTCCGCGAAGATCTGGAGCGCGGCAAGATCGACTTGGCCATTGGCCTGCACCCGCAGTTGCGCGCCGGTTTTTTCCAGCGGCGCTTGTTCACCCAGGGCTACGTTTGTCTGTACCGCCAGCACCATCCTTTTGAAGGCCAAGCGCTGACACTTGAACAGTATCAGCAAGCCCACCATGTGGTGGCCATTGCCCATGGCACCGGCCACTACGCGATTGACCAGCACATTGCCGCACAAGGCATCCACCGCGACGTCCGGCTGAGCGTGCCGCATTACGTAGCGCTAAGCCATATCCTGCACGAAACCGACCTGATCGCCACCGTGCCCGAGCGCTACGCCAATGAATGCGCCAGCCTGTTCAAGCTGAATATCGTGCCCTGTCCGGTTCCGCTGCCGCAGACCGACATCTGCATGTTCTGGCATGCGCGGCTGCACCATGACCCGGCCAATCAATGGCTGCGGCGGCAAGTAGCCCATATTTACGCGGACCGGCCCGCGCTGCCGCAGGCCTAAGGCCCGGTGTGAGGGTCGGCGGGACCTTGCTCGGGGAGGGCGTGAAACTCGATAACGCCATCAAGGCAAAAGGAGCCAGTTCAAGGCGTGAGCGCCCGGTCAGACCACTGGCTGGCACGCAAGCCCTTCTGGCAACCCGCCAGCGCCAGCGAACCCAAGGCGCAACACGCGCCGCCCGCCAACAAGGCCAGGGCCGGTCCAAGGCGCTGCGCCACCCCGCCGATTAGCATGCCGCCCGCCGCTGGCGCCAGATTGACTTCCAGCAGCCACAAAGCGGAGACCCGGCCCCGCAAGTGATCCGGCGTATGTTGCTGCAACAGCGCGCCGCGAATGATGTCGGAAATGGTGTCCACCGCCCCCGCCAGCGCCAGCACCGCCAGCGCCAGAAACACTGAACTCACGCTGCCCAGTCCCGCCATCAACACGCCCCAGCACAAGGCTGCCAACACCACCACGCCACCCGGGCGGCGCAAACGGCGCGTCCAGCCGGCCAAGGCCGCCGCCAGCACCGCGCCCACGGCGGGCGCGGCATGCAGCATGCCCAGCAGGCGGGCGTCGCCGCCCAGCACCTGTTCGCTCCATTGCGGCAACAGAACCCACGGCGTGGCCAGCAAGGCCATCAGCACATCCAGGATCAGCAGCCCCCCAACCACCGGACTTTTCAAGGCGAAGCGGGCGCCGTCGATCCAGCCCTGGATGGAAGCCGGACGCCGCCGCGACGCGCTTGCTTTCCCCGCGGACGCTCCCGCCGCGTCCGGCGCGGCGGGCAGACTGGGCAAGCGCGACAACAAGACCGGAATCAGGATCGCGCCAACCAGCACCACCGAAAAGCTGTACGCCAGCCCCCAGGCGGCGATCACCGCCCCCGCAATCAGGGGCCCCACCAGACGGCCGCCCTGTTCAAGCAGCGCATTCAGCGCGCCTGCCGCGGGCAACAGCGCAAGCGGCACCAGCCGTGGCAGCGTCGACATCAAGGACGGGGCGCTGATGCCGCCGGTCAATCCGCTCAATACGGTGGCGGCGTAAATCCAGCTCACGCCAGGCGTCTCGCGAAGGCTGTTCGCCAACAGGATCACGATGACCAGCACATAAGCCGCGCGCGACATCACCATCACACGCCGCCGGTCGGCCCGGTCCGCCAGCACGCCGCCCCAGAGCAGGCCTGCCAGCGTGCCAATCGCCAACCCCACGCCAACGCCCGCCACGTGCAGCGAAGACTGGGTCAACGACCAGACCTGCCACGCCACCGACACCGCCAGCACACCATAGGTGAGCACGCCAACCAAGCGGGCCAGATACAGCAGGCGGAATGCCGACATCCGCAATGGCGCCAGATCCAGCCCATGACGCGCCCACCATCCCGCCGCGCGGCCAGCATCCGGCGCAGGATCAGGCCCGTTGTTTGAACTCATGCTCACTCAAGCCGTTGCGCCAATAGGCCACCATCAATTGTTCGCGCTTTTCCAGTTTCAGCGTCTCGCGCGCCCAGTTCCGCAGATGCTGGACGGTGGCAAACTCCGCGCCCAGCCAGACGAAACGGCTTTCCCCCGATTGCCCCAGCACACTTTCCCAGTCCAGGGCTTCAAACCGTTCGCGCAGCAAGGAAGACTCGCCCGCCGCGCAAGCGCCGCGATGCAGCCAGGTCCACTGCACGCCGACGGGCAGGGAGAGGTCCAGCTCATCGTCGGGACCCGCCACTTCGGCCAGCACGCGGCAGGCCGTGTTATCCGGCAATGCTTCCGCAATACGCGCCATCGCGGGCACCGCGGTCTCGTCACCCGCCAGCACCATCCGGTCCGCCAGGCTTGCCGTGCGGCCGCCCGGTCCGGTCATGCCAATCAACTGGCCCCGCCGGGCCTGCGCCGCCCAACGCGACCCCGGCCCGGCGTCATCATGCAATACGAAGTCAATGTCGAGCCATTGCTGTGCGGCGTCGATGCGGCGAATCGTATAGGTACGCAGATCGAGCCGCTTCTCCCCCTGCGGCAGGCGCGGCAGGCCGCTCTCATTCAGCGTCGGCCATTCGGGTTCGGACACGCCGGGCTGCGGAAACATCAGTTTGCAATGCAGGTTGTCTTCCTGACCATAGCGTTGAAGATCCTGGCTGCCGAAGCGGATCCGGCGGAAATGCGGGCCCAGCTCGTGTACCTCCTGCACCGTCAACACGCGGAAAGCGGGCGGGCGGGCCAGTCCCGCGCCGTCGCCCAACCACACCAGCGGCGCGCGATCGGGATCACAGAACTCGATCAAATGGCCCGCAATCATCATCTTGAGATCATGCAGCAACTCCATCCCATCGGCCCGCGCCTCGGCATGGATGGTTGATTGCTCCACCCACAACACCCCTTGTCCGGTCTGATAGGTCAGGCGCCAGACGCCTTGCTTTTCATCAACCTGGAAATCGTGCTCGGCCAGATGCGCCATCACCTCACGGAGGCGATCTTCCGCGTCATCCACACTCAAAGACGTCTTCGTTACCAACGCATGCATGTTTTTCCTTCCTGTATTCACTCATTATCCCGTTCAGCCAGCCCGTCCACCATCACATAGAGACGCCCTTGATCACAATGCCGCACTCTTGCCCGGACCCCATAGGCGGACGTCAGCACATCCGGTGCGATGGCCTGCTCCGGGCGTCCAAAGGCTTCAATACGTCCGTCTTTCATGACGGCCACCCGATCCGCCCACTGCGCCGCCAAGGTCAAGTCGTGCAGCACGACCACCACAATACGGCCTTCCCGCGCCAAGGCCCGGACCGTGTGCAGAACCTGCCACTGGTAGGCCAGGTCCAGCGCGCTGGTGGGTTCGTCCAGCAGCAGGATGGGCGTGTTCCTCACCATGACCTGGGCCAGCGCCACCAACTGCCGCTGCCCGCCCGAAAGCTGGTGCAGCGGACGCATCGACAAGTCCAGGATGCCAAGCCGGTCCAAGACGTGCAGCGCGCTCTGCTCGCCAAGGCGTTTCAGGCTGCCTGCCTGACCCGCCACCAGCACCGACTCCAACACGGTCAGCGCCGTGTCTTCCGGCAGACGCTGCGGCATGAAGCCCAATAAACGGGAACGCGCGGTCAAGGACAGCTCCGCCCACGCTTGCTGGCCATAGGCAATCCGCCCTTCAAACGGCACCAGGCCCGCCAACGCGCGCAACAAGGTGGATTTGCCCGCGGCATTCGGGCCAACCAGGCCCAATATTTCTCCGGCGCGCAACGGCGGCAGGCTCAAACGGTCAACAATGACCCGCTGGCGATAATGAACGCGCAATGCCTCCACGTGCAGCATCGGTGCGCCGCTGCGGGGATCCACCGAGGCATCCTCCTCGGGTTGCGGCTTGAAAGCAATCAGCGATGCGCTCATGACACCCGCCCGCCGCGCCGCAGGATCAACGACATGAAGACGGGCAGCCCGACCAGTGCCGTCACAATGCCCACCGGCAGCAAAATACCGGGGATCAGCGCCTTGCTGACAACAGAAGCCAGCGACATCATGATCGCGCCGACCACGGCGCTGGCGGGCAGGAGGTGCCGATGCCCTTCCCCGACCAGCATCCGCGCCACATGCGGCCCGACCAGGCCAACAAAGCCGATGGTGCCGACAAAACCCACCGCCACCGCGGCCAGCAGGCTGATGCGCACCAGCGTCCAGCGACGCAATGACGCCACGTTGATCCCGAAACTGTGCGCGCGCTCATCGCCAAGCCGCAAGGCGGTCAGCGAATGACCGGCGCGCCAGGAAAACGGCAGCACCAGCGCCAGCACCCCCGCCATCACGGCCACGCTTTGCCAATCGGCGCGCGCCAGGCTGCCCATGCTCCAGAACACCAACTGCTGCAAGGCATCTTCGCTGGCCACGAATTGCACCAATGACAACAAAGCGCCCGCGGTAAAACCGATGGCGATGCCGAACAGGACCAGGGTCTGCGCTTGCGCGCCGCTCCAGCGCGACAGCAATTGCAGCAAGGCCATCGCGCCCACCGCGAAAACAAAAGCGTTGCCGGACACAATCCAGACCGGCGCCATCCCCGGGATCCCCCAATCCAGCACAATCGCCAAGGCCGCGCCAAGCGCCGCCGATGACGACACGCCCAGGGTGAACGGCTCCGCCAAGGGATTGCCCAGAATCGTCTGCATCTCCGTGCCCGCCAGCGCCAGCGACGCGCCAACCAGCACGGCCATCAAGGCCACCGGCAGGCGGACGTCCCACAGCACCACCTGCAAGCCCCTGGGCAAGTGATCCGGACGCCACAGACCGATCAGCACGTCCATGCCCTTCAAGGTGGAGGGGCCGCTGCCAATGTCCCACACCACCGCCAGCAGCGCCAACACCGCCAGGCCCGCGATCATGGCCCAGCGCCGACCCTGCCGACGTTGATGAATAGACCATTGGGCCTGCTGCCGGGCTGTCTTCAATAACGCGCTCATGATCCCGCATCCGCGCCAAGCTCGATCCACGTCAGGCCCGGCATGGTTATCTTCATCCAGTCGTGATGAATGGCATCCAGCGTCGCTTGCGGCGCCAGGTCGCGAAAGATCTCCGGATGCAGCCAGCGGGCGATTTTTTCCAGCATCGCGATCGACAGGCCGCTATGCATGATGCCGTACACACGCTGATGCCGGACCGCGCTGGTTTCACTCAAGCCCTTGCGCCGCACGGCCCGCTCCAAGCTGTCCCGCGCCGTCTGCTCGCTGATGCCCGGGCCCAGCAACAAGCCGCCTCGCGCCTTCAAATGCCCGCCACCCGTGCCAATGTACACATCCGGATCTTGCGCAATCACATATTCGGCATTGAGCTGCCCGGCCATGCCGAGAATCCGGTCCGCGCCAATCAGTTCCCCGCCCGCGATCCGCACCAGGTCACCCAGGTTTTTCCCGGCCCCCATCGACATGCAGCATGGACCGGACCCGGCATGCGGTTCCATGAGGACTTTGGGCAAGCGGACGCCCTGCGCCTTCAGCGCCGCCACCCGCCGCTGGACCCGTTCCAGGCGCTCCAGCATGAAGCGGGACAGGCGCTTTCCTTCCTCCGCCCGGCCCACCAGCACCGCGATTTTTTCAATGCCCTCGGTGGGATGCTCGGCCCGCAGGTCCGGTGCCAGATTCAGCACCGCCACCGCAATGCCCGCCTTCTCAAGCCGGGCAATGGCCCGATCCGCCTTGCCATAGAAGGTGTCCAGCACCACCAGATCCGGATCCATCGCGATCAACGCTTCGGCATGCAGATTCTGCGGGCCGTCGATGCTCAATTGCGTGATGCGGTCAAACGCGGCCGGATCCGGCGCGCGCAACGCGGCCAGCACGTCCGCATCCAGACGCCATTTGTTCCACGCCACGATCCGCTTGGCGGGCTCGGGATCGATCATCGCCAGAATACCGTAGTCGTCGGTGGCCGAAAACACGATGCGTTGCGCGGGCTGCGCCAGCGTGACGCGCTGGCCCCGCAGATCCATGATTTCAATAGGTTCAGCGGCCTGCGCCGCTGAACCTATTGCCCACATCAGTGCCGCCGCCCGCGCGACGGCACCCAGCCAACGCTTAGAACGTTGCATTGAGCCCCACCCACAAGCGCCGCCCCTCATCAAGCATCCAATTGCCGTCCAGGCCCGAATTGCGATCGCGCGTATCAATCGGCACTTTGCGATCAAAGAGGTTCAGCAGCGACAAGCGGAGGCTGACGTTTTTCGTAACGGCGTAATTGCCGCCCAGATCAAAGGTCAAGGCGCTGCCGCGCGTCCGCATATTGCTGGCCGAGTTGCGGAAGCCCGCATAGTAGGCGTTGCCGGTATAGTTGAGCCGCGCAAAGGTATCGAGCTTGTCCGTGGCGCGCCAATCCAGCCGCGCGTTCAGCATATGCTCCGGGGTTTTCTCGAAGGGCTTGCCATCCAGTGATGATCCATCAAAGGACATCTCGCCGCCGCCGCGCCGTTTGGACTTGGTATACGTATAGTTGGCCGACACGCTCATTGTGCGATTCAGCGGCGTCTTCACGCCCAGTTCCACGCCGCGAAGCTGCACCTTGTCAATGTTGTCATAGACGAACACGGTATTGGTGCCGCCTGGATTCAACGGGTCCGGCTGGCCGGTGTCATAGCTGGCGACTTTGTTTTTGAAGTTGGTATTGAACAAGGTAGCCGTCACACCGCTGCCCGGCGCCCAGTCATAGCTCAAACCGAACTCCTGCGTCAGGCTGGTTTCCGGTTTCAAGTCGGGATTGCCGCACAAGGGGCCGCGCGTGCCGCTGTTGCCCCCGGTGGTCATGCAATAGCCCGCCGTGCTCTGGCGAATGGTCGGCGCCTTGAAGCCGGACGTCACGCCGCCGCGCAGCGTCAAGGCATCGGTCACGTGATACACCCCGTACAAGCGGGGTGACCAATGCGAACCGTAGTTCTCATGGTGATCCATCCGCACGCCGCCGGTCAGCACGAATTTGTCCGTGATCGAAAAGTCATCTTCAAGGAACAAGGCGTAGCTGGACAGGGACACGCTATCCACGTTGACCGGATAGCCGCCCACCGCTGCTTCCCGCTGGATGCCGTCCAGTTCGCTATACAGCCACTGACCGCCAAAACGCAGGAAGTGGCTGCCCAATGGCACACTCATGGTGCCTTCCAGCGTGGTGTTGGTCACTTCCCGATCACTGTAGCCCGCCGTTTGCGGCCAGTTCTGCTGCTTGCCGATTTCCCGGTAAAGCGCCAGTTTGGACTGGCCAAAATCCCAACGGCCGGTATGGCTGATGCCGTAATGGTCCCGCAGATGCCGGGTGCGCCGCCACGTCGAACTTGGAATATCCGAGCGGCCCGGCGTGGACTCGACCGTGAAACGCTCGGTACCCAGATCGACCTCGACATCCTGGTTGGGCGCGGGCCGGGCCGTCAGCTTGACGCCCAGGCTGCGGTTGTCTTCCGCAAACGCCCCGGTGCCGCCCGCAAAGTTCTTGTCGCCCTCCGAGCGGTCCGAGTATTTACCCATGACCTGCAAGCCCAGCACCTCGTCCTTGATCGGTCCGCCCAGCCAGAACTCGCCACCCCGGGTATTGCCGAAGTCGCGGTCGCTCTGGAAGGTCGCGGAAACGGCCACGCTTCCACCCCAGCTTGACGCAACCTTTTTGGTAATGATGTTGATCACGCCCCCCATGGCTTCCGAGCCGTACAGTGAGGACATCGGTCCGCGAATCACCTCGATCCGCTCAATGGCCGCCAGCGGCGGCAACAGGTTGGCTTGCACGCCGCCGGTGCCGCGATTCATGGTTTCGCGGGTGTTCTGGCGCCTGCCGTCCACCAGGATCAGCGTGTACTCCCCGGGCATGCCCCGGATTGAAATATCCGCCTCGCTCGGACCGGCTCCGATAATACTGACGCCCTCCACCGTGCTGACGGCATCCGCCACCGAGCTGTAGTTACCTTTGGCCAGTTCCTCACTGCTGATCACGCTGATGGAAGCGGGCGCTTCCTTGATCTGCTGCTGGACGCCGCTGGCCGTCACCACCACGGTCTGCAACTGACCGCTCGATTCCTGGGCCCAGACGCCCGCATGCCCCATCACCACCAACGCCAGCGCCACCTGCTTCAGCGCGAACGGCGCTCCCTTCCGACTCATACCTGTTTTCATCACAGCGCTTACCTTTCACGTGCGGATCACCCGCTTATTGGCTTGGAGCAGCGCTGCCATTCAGGCCGGGCTACTCCGCCAAACATCGCCCCCAGGGCATTGGAGCGGCCATTACATCACCGGCCCTCGCGCCTGAGTTTTGAGCAAACGTTGCAGATATTTGAATGCCAATCAAAATCATTCTCGCTGAAATAAAAAATTCATAGCTTCGTCCGCACCCACTTCGGGGAGATGCCGAACTTGCGCTTGAAGGCCGTCGAAAAATTGGCGGCGCTGCTGTAGCCCGCCGCCCACGCCACTTCCGAGACGCTGCAGCCGGTCTGCTCCAGACGCGCCCATGCCTGATCCAGGCGAATGTCACGCCGGTACTCATCCACCGTATTGCCGTACACATCGCGGAACTGGCGTTGCAGCGCACTGGTGCTCAAACCGACTTTTCGCGCCAGCTCATCCACCGTCATGGCCTGCCCTTCGGCGCCGTGCAGCAACTTTTGCAGATGGGCCAGGCGCAAATGCCCGCGCGGCGGCAAACCGTTGCGCCCCGCTTCCGGTGTTTGCTCATTCAGCGCCTGCCAAGCCTCGTGCACCAATTCAAAGGAGCGGCTCACCAACATCAGCGACGACGGCTCAGGCGAACGCAGCAGGCACAGGATCTGTTCCGCCACCGCCACGGCGCGCACCGAAGGCGTCCAGCCTTGTATGCCCACCTCCCGCGCAAACCACTCCCGGTGCCGTCTCGTTTTCAGCGCAGGCGTCAGCCCTTGCGCTTCCAGCCATCCCGGTTCCAGGAAAAAACTGAGTTTCCGTTCGAACTTCCCGCGTTGCCAGCGGCGTCCGAATTGATGGGTGTGCCGGGTATTGATCACCGCACCCTGCGCCTGGGCGCCGTGCACGCCAGCAGGAACGCTGAGTTGAAGCGGGTAGTCGTCAAACGACACGTCGACCCAGCCATCCAGCAGCATGACCACCCGCAAGCCAGCCGAAGACGGATTGGTGCAAGAAGCGTCCAACAGGTCACCGACCTCCGCGCTGTGCAGCCACATGCCCGGCTGGACCTCGATATGGTGAAGTTGCCCGGTCAACAGGGCGCGCTCCGATCCGGGATCCACATTGGAGAAATGATAATCCGGTTCGCCAAAATCCTGCAGACGCAACAGATTCCTGCCCAGCCAGGGAGGCAGGTGCTTGCCGCCCTGCGGGCGGTGCAACGACGCATCATGGAAAGCACGCATAAGGAAACCCTGAGTTCGCACCGCTTATAGCGACGGGTCGGAACAAATACTTTAATGATAATGATTCCTATTAACAATCTACTGCGATCGCCGCCCCAAGGCAAGCACCAATAAAAAACAGCCCCGCAGGGCTGCTTCACCTCCAGGCTCGAACTCGGACCGTTCACACCTGCTGGCGCAAGACCTTCGCGGCGGACACCATATTCGCCAGCGCGGGCGTCACCTCGCTCCACTGGCGGGTCTTCAGCCCGCAGTCCGGATTGACCCACAAGCGCTCGGCGGGAATCCGCCCGGCCGCTTTTTGCATCAAAGCAACAATATGCGCCTGGCTCGGGATATTCGGCGAATGAATGTCATACACGCCCGGACCGATTTCGTTCGGATAATTGAAGTGGTCGAACGCATCGAGCAACTCCATGTCCGAACGCGAGGTTTCAATCGTGATCACGTCCGCATCCATGTCCGCAATCGACGCAATAATGTCATTGAACTCGGAATAGCACATATGGGTGTGGATCTGCGTCTCGTCCGCCACCCCGTTGGCCGTGATCCGGAACGATTCAATCGCCCAGTCCAGGTACTCCCGCCACTGCGCTTGGCGCAGCGGCAGCCCTTCGCGCAAGGCCGCTTCATCAATCTGGATGATGCGCACGCCCGCCTGCTCCAGCTCCAGCACTTCCTCCCGGATGGCCAGCGCCAATTGCTTGCAGGAGACCGAACGCGGCTGGTCATCCCGCACGAAGGACCAGTTCAACAGGGTGACCGGGCCGGTCAGCATGCCTTTCATCGGCTTGTTGGTCAGCGACTGGGCGTACTGGATCCACGCCACCGTCATCGGTTTCGGACGGCTGATGTCGCCGAACAGAATCGGCGGTTTCACGCAGCGCGAACCGTAGGACTGTACCCAGCCGAATTGGCTGAAGGCGTACCCGTCCAGCTGTTCGCCGAAATATTCGACCATGTCGTTGCGCTCGGCCTCGCCATGCACCAGCACGTCCAGTCCGAGCTTTTCCTGCTCCCGCACGCTGCGGGCAATCTCGGCCCGCATGGCTTCCTGGTAAGCGTCCTCGCCAAGCTCGCCAGCCTTGAAGCGGCTCCGCGCCTGGCGGATTTCCGGTGTTTGCGGGAAGGAACCAATCGTGGTGGTCGGGTAAAGCGGCAGGTTCAATCCGGTTTTCTGCTTGGCGGCGCGGACGCCATAGGGATTGGCGCGGCGGCCCAACTTCGCATCGATCGTCGCCACGGCGGCGGCCACCCTGGGATTGTGAACGCGCGATGAAGCATTACGCGCCTCGATCGCGGCGCGGTTCTCTGCCAGCGCCTCGGCAACGGCCTCACGGCCCTGGTTCAAGGCCACGGACAAGACTTTTAGCTCATCCAGTTTTTGCAGCGCAAAAGCCAGCCACGACCGGATCTCGGCATCCAGCTTCCGTTCACTGGCCAGATCCACCGGCACATGCAGCAAGGAGCACGACGGCGCCACCCACAGCCGATCGCCGAGCTGCGCGGCAATCGGCGCCAGCCAATCCAGCACACGGTTCAAATCCGTCTTCCAGATGTTGCGGCCATTGATCACGCCCAGCGACAGGACACGATCTGGCGGCAACCGGGCCAACACGGCATCCACTTCATCGCGCGCATGGAGCGCATCCAGATGCAGGCCCGCAACCGGCAGGCTCAGCGCCAGCGGCAGATTGTCCTGCAAGGAACCGAAATAGGTGGCCAGCAGCAGCTTCACCTGGCTTGAAGACAAGGCCGCATAGGCGCCACGGATGGCTTCCTGCCAGGCGCTGTCCAGCTCCGTCACCAGGATCGGCTCGTCGATCTGCACCCACGCCACGCCCTCGGCGGCCAGCGCGGCCAGCAGCTCGGCATAGGTTGCCAGCAGGCCCGGCAACAAGGCCAGCTTGTCCGAATTGTCCTTGGCCTTGCCGAGGGCCAGATAGGTGACCGGTCCGATCAGCACCGGCTTGGCCGGAATGCCCTGGCTGCGCGCTTCCCGCAATGGGGCCAGCAGACGCGTTGCGTCCAGCTTGAAGACGGTATCCGCCGTGAACTCAGGAACAATATAATGGTAGTTGGTGTCGAACCATTTGGTCATTTCACCGGCTGCCACGCCGCCGCAGGCGGCGTGTTCCTCCGCGCTTTGCGTGGACCGGCCGCGGGCCACCCGGAAGTAGTTGTCCAGCGCATCGCCCTGAAAGTCACGCACCCGCTCGGGCAGGTTGCCCAGCGTGAAGCTCAGGTCCAGCACCTGGTCATAGAAGGAAAAATCGCCAACCGGCACCAGATCCAGTTCCGCCTGCTGCGCCCAATGGCGCTTGCGCAGGTCCGCGCCAACCGTTTTCAGCGCGTCCAGCGAGGACTGTCCCTTCCAATAGGACTCCAGGGCGAACTTCAGTTCGCGCTTCGCGCCAATGCGCGGAAAACCGAGGTTGTGAATGCATGCCATGACCAACGCTCTCTTGCTTAAACCGTGAAGTAAGCATGGTAGTCAGCTCATTGCATGAGGTAAAATGGTAAATATTAAATTATCAATTAGTTTTATTCATAGTTAAGCCATGATTGAGCGCGTCCATCTGACCATCATTCGCGAAGTGCACCAGCAAGGCTCCTTGACGGCTGCCGCCAATGTGCTGTGCCTGACGCAATCCGCGCTCAGCCACACCATGAAAAAACTGGAGCAGCAACTGGGCACCGCCGTCTGGCAACGCGACGGCCGCCGCTTGCGGCTGACCCAGGCCGGCGAGTATTTGCTGACTTTGGCCAATCGCCTCCTGCCCCAACTCAACCTGGCCGAAGAACAAATCCAGCAATTTGCCCTTGGCGAGCGCGGCACTCTGCGTATCGGCATGGAGTGTCACCCTTGCTATCAATGGCTGCTCAAGGTGGTTTCGCCTTATCTGGAGAAATGGAAAAACGTTGACGTCGACGTCAAGCAGAAGTTCCAGTTCGGCGGGATCGGTGCCTTGTTCGACTATGAGATAGACTTGCTCGTCACCCCGGACCCCATCCACCAGACAAGCCTGAGCTTCGAGCCGGTGTTTGACTATGAACAAGTGCTGGTGGTCAGCCGCCGCCATCCGCTGGCCCGGGCCAAGTACGTGGAACCGGCGCAGCTCAGCCAGGAAGTCTTGATCACCTACCCGGTCAGCATCGAGCGGCTGGACATTTACGCCCAGTTTCTGCTGCCGCAAGGCATCATGCCCCGCCGCCACAAAACCATCGAGACAACCGATATCATGTTGCAGATGGTGGCCAGCGATCGCGGCGTGGCGGCGCTGCCCCGCTGGCTGGTTGAGGAATACGCGGAAAAAATGGACGTCGTGCCGGTATCGCTGGGCCCCGAAGGCATTGCCAAGCACATCTACCTGGGCATGCGCGAGTCCGACAGCAGCGTGGATTACCTACAGGATTTTATTGATATGGCCTGCCAGTCCGTTGCAGGCCAGGAGCGGAGAACCCCCAATGACTGAACCCATTCAGCGCAAGCCGCTGGCTTTGCCCAATGGACACAAAAAGGTCTTGCTGCACTCGTGCTGCGCCCCCTGTTCCGGCGAAGTCATGGAAGCCATGCTGGCCTCCGGCATTGACTACACCATTTTTTTCTATAACCCGAACATTCATCCGGTCAAGGAATACGAACTGCGCAAAGAAGAAAACGTGCGCTTTGCGGAAAAATTTGGCGTGCCGTTCGTCGACGCCGACTACGACCGCGACAACTGGTTCGAACGTGCCAAGGGCATGGAACACGAGCCCGAGCGCGGCATTCGCTGCACGATGTGCTTTGACATGCGTTTCGAGCGCACCGCGCTCTACGCCCATGAGCACGGCTTTCCGGTCATCACCAGCTCGCTCGGCATTTCGCGCTGGAAGGACATGAACCAGATCAATGACTGCGGCATCCGCGCCGCGTCGCACTATCCGGACATGGCCTACTGGGACTACAACTGGCGCAAAGGCGGCGGCTCGGCCCGCATGATCGACATCAGCAAGCGCGAACACTTCTATCAGCAGGAGTATTGCGGCTGCGCCTACTCCTTGCGCGACACCAACAAGCATCGGGTGGCAACCGGCCGCGAGCGCATCAAGATCGGCCTGAAGTACTACGGTGATGAAGACCAGGCCGACAACACGAAAACCATAGAAATCAAGCGCATCTGAACAGGGTCATGGCGCGCTGAAAGGCGTCTTTCAGCGCGCGCCCTTCACAGTCCAGGTCGTTGCTCCGTTACTGCGCTTTGATGCCGAACTCCTTGACCACGCGAGCGTAGCGCTCGTATTCGTCATTCACCGCCTTCTTGGCATCGTCCACGGACGTGCCGAGGGTTTCCACGCCCTGCTCGCCCATTCTGGCCTTGACCGCCGGTTCCGTGATGATTTTATTGATGGCCTGGTTCAGGGCCTGAATGGCTTCCGGGGGCGTACCAGCGGGCGCAAACACCGGGAAGAAGACATTCATCTCCACCCCTTCAATGCCGGACTCGGTGAAAGTGGGCGTGTTCGGCAAGAACGGAGAGCGGGTTTTCTCAGCCACCGCCACCGGCACCAGCCGTCCGGCGTCAATGTGCTGGCCAAAGCCGCCCAGGGCGCCGAACGACAGCTTGATCTGCCCGGCCATGGTGTCCGTAATGGCGGGCACCAGGCCTTTGTACGGCACGTGCGTCATTTCCGTGCCGGTGGCTTTCATGAAGAGCTGCCCGCCAATGTGCTGCGGAGAGCCATTGCCCGATGAGCCATAGGCCAGGCCCGGGTTGTTCTTCAGGTAGGCCACCAACGCCTTCGGATTGTTGACACCCAGATCCGGATTGGCGAAGACGACCAGCGGCGATGCGGCACTGATGGTGACCGGCGTCAGGTCTTTCACCACGTCAACATTGCTGCTGGCGCCCGCTGGCAGCACATGCGGCGCACCCAGCAAGGTGCTGGCGCTCAGCAGCAGGGTATGCCCATCCGGGTCGGCGCGCGCCACGTTTGCCGCGCCGATCAATCCGCTGGCGCCGGTATTATTCCGGACCACCACCGTTTGCCCCAACAGCGCGGGCAGGCGCTCCGCCAGCAGCCTCCCCATCATGTCCGTGCTGGACCCTGGCGCAACCGGGACCACAATCGTCATCGGCTTGCTGGGCTTCCAGCTTTGCGCCGACACCCCCGCGGGCAGCACCGCAACACAGCCCAACAGCAACCATTCCAGCGACTTTATCCGAGGCAGCATCGTCTTCCCCCTTGATGGCTTGTGAGGTTTCCTTATAAAGGGATCTTTCAAACTTGACCAGTCGAGCAAACACGAGCAGCGGTGCATCCGCCTGGGCCAGGACTATTTCCGATGGCGCTCCATGGCAACGCGCGCGAAAGGCTCCAGATCCTGGGCCCAGCTTTGCAATAGATCGATCAAGCGTTCGCGCTCCTGTTCGGGCACGGGCGACAGCAACTTCTCATACACCGCCTCGGCCAGGCCATTGGCTTCATCCAGCACCGCCTTTCCTTCGGCAGTCAGCGAAACAAAATACTGGCGCCGATCGCTCGCATTGACCTTGCGCACCAGCAGGCCTCGCTCCTCCAGGCCTTTCAGCACACGCATCACGGTCACCTTATCCAAGCCCAGCTGGCGCGCCACACTGGACTGGTCCTGATCCGTCAAGGCATTGACGATCACCATCGTGCCGTATTGGGTTGGGGTCAAGGACAAGGACTTGCAGGCTTCCTCGAACATGCCGACGGAGATCTGGTGCAGGCGGCGCAACAGAAAACCGGGACGAGTGAACAAACGCTCCGTGGCGGGGCGGAAAGTCGGGCGGGCGGTTTCCATCGTGTCCTCGATTCGGGTAATTGCGCATTGTCGCTCACAATACCGTTAAATTATCGTTATAGTAAGCATGCTTACTTTCTGGAGAGATCATGAGCCCCTTGCCCGCCAACCGTCGGCATTTTCTCAAAACCTCGCTGGCGCTTGCCGCCGCCAGCCAGCTCTCGCCCGCCATGGCACAGCTCGGCGGCGGCGCGCCGATCCGCCTGGTGGTGCCATTCACCCCCGGCACCGGCATTGACATTATTGCGCGCACACTGAGTCCTGGCCTGTCCAAGGCGCTGGGCCGCCCGGTCATTGTGGACAACAAACCCGGCGCCTCCGGCAACATCGGCACGGAGCACGTGGTGCGCGCCGAGCCCAACGGAGACACCCTGCTCGTTTCCGTCAACACCTTGGTCATGAACGCCTCGCTGTACCCCAGCCTGCCGTTCAATCCGGTCACGGACCTGGAGCCGATCACGCTGACCAGCTGGGGCCAGCTGATGCTGGTGGTCCCCGCGTCCTCACCGTTCAACACCGCCGAGGACTTGATCAACGCGGCCAAGAAAGACCCGGGCAAGCTCAACTATGCCTCGCCGGGCGTCGGCACGCCGCACCATATGTCGATGGAGCTGTTCAAGAACACCACCAACACGTCCCTCACGCACATCCCGTACCGCGGCACCGGACCGGCCGTGACCGATCTGCTCGGCGCCCAGGTCGAGTGCATGTTCCTGCCCATCCACGTGGCGCAGGCCCACATTCAGGCGGGCAAACTGCGCGCCCTGGGCATCGGTTCGTCCAAGCGCCACCCGGTTCTGCCCGACGTGCCGACGCTGAAAGAGGCCAATGCCGGCGATGTCGACGTGGACATGTGGTACGGCATTTTTGCGCCAAAAGGCATGGACAAGGCCCTGGTCCAGCAGCTCAACAAGGAGCTCCGCATCTTGCTTGAATCCCCCGAGATCAAAAAGGCCTTTACGCCGCAAGGGATGGACCCGGCCACCAGCACGCCGGAAGCCTTTGCCGAACTGGTGTCCAACGACGCCAAACGCTGGGCGGCGCTGGTCAAGGCCCAGAACATCCAACCCGATTGACCACGCGCCTATGCGCAAGCCTCGCCCTTCAGGGCGAGGTCAAGCAAGGCAGGGTCCATACGGCGCCGAAGGCGCCCCCGTTATGGTGGCGAGGAAGCTCCCGACTTCAGGCGGGAGTGACTCAACCCGAACTCCTTACTTAATTTTTTGAACGAAGAGCAACCATGAAAATAGCAATTATCGGCGGCGGCATCGGCGGCCTCACCACAGCCTTGATGCTGCATCAGCGCGGCCTGCGCTGCGAAGTCTATGAGGCCGTGCCAGACGTAAAAGAGATCGGCGTCGGCATCACGCTGCTGCCGCATGCCATGCGCGAACTGGCGGCGCTCGGCTTGCAGGACGCGCTGGAGCGCGACGGCATCGAGAACCTGGAAAGCGTGTTCTACAACAACTTCGGCCAATTCATTTACAAGGAACCGCGCGGCCGCCACGCGGGCTATGACGTGCCGGAACTGGGCATGCATCGCGGCAAGCTGCACCGGATTCTGTATGACGCCGCCAAAGAACGGCTCGGCGCGGACAAGATCCACACCGGCTATCGCGCCAGCCGCGTCGAGCAAACCGGAGACCAGGTCACTGTGCACTTTGATGCGGTGGCGGGCAATCCCGCACCGGCACCGGTCAAGGCTGACCTGGTGCTGGCGTGCGACGGCGTCAACTCCAGCATCCGCCGCCAGTTCTATCCGGATGAAAGCGTGGCCTTCGCCGGCATCAACACCTGGCGCGGCGTCACCCGCCATGCGCCGATCCTGACCGGCAAAAGCTATATCCGCATTGGTTCGATTGAAACCGGCAAGCTGGTGGTCTACCCGATCATCGACGGCAACGGCGAACAGCTGATCAACTGGACGGCGGAAATCCGCCAGCCCGGCAAGTCCATGAATGATTGGAACAAGACCGGCAAGCTGGAAGACTTCCTGCCCATCTACGAAGACTGGAAGTTCGACTGGCTTGACGTGCCCACCTTGATGAAGAACTCGGACGTCATTTTCGAGTATCCGATGGTTGACAAGGACCCGATCGATCGCTGGACCTTCGGCCGCACGACCTTTCTCGGCGACGCCGCTCACCCGATGTACCCGCGCGGCTCCAACGGTTCGGCGCAAGCCATTCTGGATGCCAAATGCATCACTGACATCCTTGCCCGCCCGGACACGCCGAACCGGGTTGAAGCCGCCTTGCAGGAATACGAGGACATCCGCCGCCCGGCCACGGCCAATGTGGTGCTGACCAACCGCAGCGTTCCGCCTGACTTCATCATCATGAAGGTTGACGAGTTGAGCGGCGGCAAGCCGTTTGACAACATCGACGACCTGATCAGCCAGGAAGAACTACGCGAGATCTCCGACAACTACAAGAAAGTGGCGGGGTTCTCGAAATGAATTAAGCCCACCCCTACCCGCTTACGCGGGCCCCTCAAGGGGCGACACCAGCGGACCGGCAAAGCCGGATCCGCGGTGTCCTGGATAAGCTGAGCTTCTTGAGCCGCTGAGTCTGCTACTGAAACTCGGATGCGCCAGGTGGCGACACCGGGGGACCGGCAAAGCCGGATCCGCGGTGTCCTGGAGTGCTGAGCTTCTTCTGTTTCCGGAGCGAACTCTACCAAGCCCAGCCTGCCGTCAGCAGCTTGACCAGCAGCCAGGTTCCAATGCCCTGGCCGATAAAGAAGCAGACGGCAAGCAAGGCCGTGGTTGCGCCACGATAGTAGTTGGACAGCTGCGTGGCGCGTGATTGCAGCGAGGGATGCAGGTTGTAATACCCCAGGGCCAGCAAGAAGAAGGCGCCCACCGACAACGGGCCGCCCGCCAGGGCCAGGAACACCGCCAACAAAAGCATCAGCGCGCCCAGACCGGCCCCGTGCTTGAAGCCCCGGCCAACATATGACACCAGGCTGATGAACAGCAAGCCCACCGAACCAAAGATCAAGCCAGGCAGATAAGCGGGCACTTGCGGCATGAGCAGCGGGGCGGTGGCCAGCAGGCCGAACACCGCGGCGCCTTCGATCATGACAATGCCATACAGCGGCACCATGCGTTTCAACGCGGGCCTGTCCTTATGGACGGACGGCCCCCTGTCCGTCCCCCGCTGTGCCGCCGCGGGCATCCCGCCCAGCATCAAGGCCGCACACAGCAGGAGCGGCACGGCGCCGCTCATCTGCGCCCAGCGCACATCCCCCCAACGCATCAGCAAGACCGCCAGCGGCACCGACAGCGTAATCCCCAATGCCTGCCCCGCCATGAACTGCGTCATGACCCGCGTGCGCAGCGAGACAGCCGTGTGATCGCCGATCAAGGCCATGGCGAGCGGAATCAGCGGCCCGACAAAAAAACCGCTCAGCCACCGCAAGGTCAACATTTGACTGATCGGCACCAGCGCCGTGGCCAGAACCAGCACCGCCGCCAGCGCGCTGCACACGGCCAGGCTGTGCCGCCGGTAACGGGCAGGGCTGAAAATGGCAATAACCTGCCCCAGCGCATAGCCCCACATGAAGCGCGTCAACAAACCGGAAGCCGTCAACAGTTCCACGGAGGCCGAGGCGGCAATCCCCCCGATCAGCGGATCGTAGGAGCGCGCATTGAAGGCCGAGGAGAACGAGGCCAGCAGGCAAGCCAGCAGCAAGCCATGATTGATTTTTTTATCCATTTGCGGGCGCTGCCGACGCCGGAGCCGTTGAAAGCCTCACAGCATAGTACGGAGCAAATGCGCCGCCAAGGCTTGGTTGAAGCGTCCGCCGGATTGCCTCATCCGGAAAACCGGAAAAAAAATCGCCCGGACGCGTTGCGGGCCTCCGAGCGATTTCAAGGGTAATCCGATCCAAGCCGTGCTTAGCTCAAGGTCACACCACTGCGCTTGACGACTTCCCCCCAGTGACTTAACTCGCTCCGCACATAGTCATTGGCTTCTTCCCTGCTCTTGCTGACGCGAGGTATTGCGCCAATGGTCTGCAGGCGATCCTTGAAGTCCTGGGTGGAAGAAATTTCATTCAGCGCCTGGAAGGTCGTATCAGAAACCGAAGCCGACACCCCTTTCGGATACATCAACATCAGCCAAGTCACGGCGCTAATGGGAACACCCTGCTCGGTCAGGGTCGGCGCATCCAGCACGCCGCTCAAGCGCTGGGAGCTCCCTACGCCAAGAACGCGCAGCTTGCCTGACTCAACCAGGGGCCGGGTTGCCGCGGCCGTTTCCAGCGCAATGGCCACGGTTCCCGCCATGACATCCGTCAGTCCGCGCGAGCTTCCTTGATAAGGCACATGCACCATCTCAATGCCCGCATGCCGCTTGAATTCTTCCATTGCAAGATGGGACACCGTGCCATTGCCTGAAGAGGCGTTCGTCAACTTACCTGGATTTTCCTTGGCGTAAGCAATCAGCTCCTTCACATTATTGATCGGCACAGCCGGATTCGCGACCAAAACAAACGGCAGGTCACCCACCAGGCCAACGGCATCAAAATCTTTTGCGGAATCATACTGAATGCTTTTATACATATGCGGGTTGGTGGCAATCGCGGACATATGCGCCAGCATCATGACACTGCCGTCGTTCGGCGCTTTTGCCAGTTGAGCCAAGGCCAGACTGCCGCCTTGGCCGGGCCGGTTGTCCACGACATAATTGTCCCCCGTCACCGCGGCCAGCTTTTCAGCCATCATGCGCGCCACAATATCCGTGGCTTGACCCGGCGGAAAACCAACAATCAGCCTTACGGTTTTACTTCTTGCCTGTGGCACTTGAGCATGAGCCAAACCAACGGCAGCCGAAGCGCCGATTCCCACAAGCAGTTGACGGCGGCCAAGCCGAATCGTTTCCATTCCTACATCCCTCCACATCGTTTTTTATAATCGTCAGATCACAACAGCGCCAAGCAAGGTCGCACCGACGCCCAGCATGAATGAAACCAGCAGCCACCAGGCGGGGTAGGACCCGACGGGCGCCTCCTTGAATGGATCCGTGGGCTTGGCAGCCACGGTTTCCCGGCGCAGCGGCTCGGCCGCTTTTTCCCCCGTCGGCGCGACGGGACGCTCCTCCTCTTTCACCGGCACAAAGCACTGATAAAAAGCCTTGAAAAAATCATCCGCAACTTTCTTGGCCACCGTGTCGATGAGCCTTGAGCCAACCTGCGCCAACTTCCCGCCGACTTGCGCCTTGGCCTCATAACGGAGGTGCGTCTCGCCGTTCTCTTCCTCCAAAGTGACTGACGCCGTGCCGCTTCCAAACCCCATCGCGCCGCCTTGGCCTTCAAAAACCATGATGCAAGAGGCGGGGGGATTGGCTTGCGTCACGTTCAACTTGCCGTTGAACCGTGCTCTGAGCGGACCGATTGCCGCGGTAATGATGATTTTGAACTCGTCTTCTCCCAGCTGTTCGACTTTCTCGCAGCCAGGCAGACAGCGCTTCAGGACCGCCGGATCATTCAACGCATCCCATACGGCTTGACGCGGTGCGGCAATGATTTGATTACCTGTTATTTCCATAACGCCCTCATTTCCCTAACACGCGCGATCAGGCAGGCTTGCGCTTCATTGCCGCCGCCGTATTCACCATGGAGTGCAAGGCACGCGCATAGTCAATCGCACCCAGCTCATCCATACGGGGCGCCACATGCAGATATTCCTTCAACCCCAATACCGCGGGCCTTGGGCGGCTCAACAGGATATTGCAGAACCGGTCCAGCTCGGCATCCAACTGATCGTCAGCCACGATCTGACTCACCAAACCGTATTCCATCGCCCGCTTGGCCTTGATGAAATCCGCCGAGTAGGCCATCCACAAAATGGCATTCCGGTTCATCCGGTCGTACAGCGCCGACATGACCATGGTCGGCATAACGTTATGCGCGATCTCCGGGATGTTGAAAGTTGCGCTTTCCGCGGCAAAAGAGACGTCGCACAAGGCGGCAATAGCCGTTCCGAACCCCATTGCCCGCCCCCTGATCGCGGCAACAACCGGCACTTGGGCATTTCTTATGGCTTTGTAGCTATTGAAGATCGCGTCGTATTCCGGGCGTCTTGCATAGGCTTCGGCGGCGGGCGGCGGCATGCCGTCGTCACGCACCCGTCCGGTACAAAAGTCAGGACCGATGCTTTGTAAAACCACCAAGTCCGACGTCTGATGCGCATTCATGATGGCTTCTGAAAAAGCGGCCGCCATTTTGTCCGTCACACCATTATCTTGGGGACGGTTCAACGTAATCCGAAGCGTACGGCCATCCTGTTCAATCAAAACTTGTTCCTGCATTACTTATCTCCTGGGGAAGCGTGGTTTTCAAAATGGCGCAACAGCGCTTGTTGGAATAAAACGGGTTGGTCAATATTCGGCAAGTGCCCGGCATCCGGAATCACCGCCAGGCCCGACCCTGGGATCAACGCCTGGATATTCTTCATTTCTGCGGGCAAAGGTTGGTCATTGGCGCCAACGATCAACGTTGTCGGCACCGTTATCCCGCTGACTCTCGGCAAATAGTTCAGCCCCAATATCGCCTGCGCGCACCCGACGAATCCGTCTACCGATGTCGCCCCGGCTTGATCCATGAAACGCGCGGCGATGTCTGGATGAAGGCTCACAAACTCCTTGCCGAACCAACGTTCGATAGTGGTGCCAGCCAGTGAAGCCGTGCCCGACTCTTGAGCAGAGGCGATTCTTTGATGCCAGGCCGAATGCAAGGCCTCAGGCATATCGGCGCGGGCATCGCACAAACACATGCTCAACAGCCTGTCACCGTGATCAAGCGCCAGGCCAAACCCGCTCATGCCCCCCAACGACAAGCCGACATAGTGGACGCGAGCCAGATTCAAGGCGTCGAGAACGGCAACCGTATCCGCAACCAGGTCTTCCATGCCGCATGGCAGCGGCGGGGAACCGGAGCGCCCATGGCCTCGCGTGTCGGCCCGGATCACCCGCCACCCCTGCGTGGCCAGCAGCGCGGCCTCCGCCTCCCACATCATGCTTGAGGACAAAATTGAATGCGTCATGAATACGGCGGGAGCTTCCGGATCTCCTTGCACATAAACGGCCAGCTCGGCGGCGGGGCCGGGCACACGAAAAGATGCAACCCGGGCCGCGGAAACATCGATTGCCTTTTTCATTCCACGCACTCCGTTTCCGCGGCGTTCACCGTGCTGGCTTGACGCACGGTTTCCCAAATGGCTTGGGGCGTCATCGGCAAGGCATCGATACTGGCGCCGACCTGCGTCAGCGCATCATTGACGGCGCTGGCAATGGCTGCCGGTCCACCCAGATAGCCGGCTTCCCCCGAGCCCTTTTGCCCGAACTCCGTCAATGGCGAGGGAGTGCAGTGATCCACAATCGTGACGGAGGGCACTTCCATCGAGCTTGGCAACAAATAATCCATGAAGGTGCCGGCCAGCAACTGCCCCTCCTCCGAGAAAGCAAACTTTTCCATCGTGGCCGCGCCCAGGCCATGAGCGATGCCGCCATACGTCATGCCATGAACGACATCCGGGCTGATCATGACGCCGCAATCATGTCCACAGACATATCGATGAAAGATCAACTTTCCAGTTTCCGGATCAATGCTCAGCAAAACGACATGAGACTCAAACGAATGGCAGGGATACATCTGCACCCGGTCATCCTCCGTGGGCATCTTGCCCCCCGTCGGCACTTCCCAGACGAACTTCTCCTGCAACCCCGGCTCCATCCCCTCGGGCATCTTGTGATACATGCGATGGGCAATATCAACCAGGCTCTCCCATGACATCCTCACGGCCGGATCCGCTTTAGCAACAACCGCCCCGTCCACGTATTCGATCTGCTCTTCCGGCAAACCCAGGTTGTGGGCGGCAATACGCAACAGCTTCGCCTTGAGTTTTTTTGCCGCGCCCGCCGCAGCCCCGCCCAGCATGATCGCCATGCGACTGCCCACCGGGCTGTTGGACGGCAGCGCATTCAACGAGTCCGCGTGCAGCACGCGAATATCATCCGGCTCTCGTTGCAACACCTCACCCACCACAGTCGAGACCAAGGTTTCATGCGCCTGCCCCGACGTGGAGGTCCCCATCAAGGCCGTCACGGCGCCGGAAAGGTCAATTCTCACCAGGCAGGAGTCCATCCAGGTCGTCGTGGTGTTCTTGGGATTGAAAAGGGGTTCAAAGGCCGAGTTCCCCCCTGAAGGCTCCAGGCAGGTGGAGATGCCCACGCCCGCCAACAGCCCCTTCGCCCTCAAGGCATCGCGCTGTTGCAATACCTCCTCGATCGAGGCCGCCGCCAAGGCCTTGTCCATGACAGCCTCATAATCGCCCGAATCATAGGTCGTGCCACTCGGTATCAAATAAGGGAACTCATCCTTGGCAATCAGGTTCCGCCGCCTCAGCTCAATGCGGTCCAAGCCTAAATAACGCGCCACTTTGTCAATACCGCTCTCAATGGCATAGTTGGTGGGAGACTGCCCGAATCCCCGCACGGCTTCCTGCGGCGTTTTATTGGTCATCACCGAGATCGCTTCATACTCGACGCTCTGGATCCGGTAGGGACCGACAATCGCGCCAACGGGCTTGCCAAGCTGGAGGGGCGAGCGGCCGGAATACGCGCCAATGTCATCCACCGCGCGCATTCGCATCGAACGAATGATCCCGGTGCTGTCAAAAGCAAGCTTGACGTCGAACAGGCGGTCTGGCCCCTGCATATCGCCCCCCCGCATATTTTCCAGGCGGTCCTCGACAAACCGGACCGGCCGACCCAGCTTCTTGGCAAGATAGGCGACCAGAATCGTGTGCTTGATGCCGCGCTTGACGCCGTAACTCCCCCCTACATCAACGTCGTAATGAACCCGCACCGCGTTCCCGGGCAACCGTAATGCCTTTGCCAGCAAGTCCGGATACTTAGGCATTTGTATTGAGGCCCAGACATCAAGCATGTTTGTTGCGCCATTCCACCAAGCGCTGACCGCAAAGGTTTCAATGGGCACCGTCGAACTTCTTGCCCAGCGCACTTGATAAGAAAGCTCATGCGCGGCCTGGGAAAAGTGATCGTCAACCTCACCCCAGGTGAACACACGCTGGAAAATGACGTTGGACCCGTGTTTCGGGTGAACCTGGGGCGCAGAGCCCTCCATGGCAAGCAGGGGATCAACCACATGCGGAAGCGGCGCATAATCAACCTCAACCAGCTCCGCGGCATCCTCCGCCAGCGCGCGCGTCTCGGCAACCACCGCCGCCACCCATTCCCCCGCGTAGCGCGCCACACCATTTGCCAGCGGATACCGCTGCACTGCCGGCGCATCGACGCCGGGCAGCAAGGCATTGGTTGCCGAGCACAGTTCCTCTCCGGTCAGGACGGCGTGGACGCCGGGCATTTCCAACGCCGCCGAAACGTCAATAGACCGGATCTCGGCATGCGCGTAAGGACTGGCCACGATCGCCACATGCAATAGGCCAGGCAATGGGATGTCCGCCGCATAACGCCCCTGCCCCATCACAAACCGCTTATGCTCGACGGCGCGCCGTGGACGGCCGATATAACGAAAGGCTTTTTTTTCACTCATGCGGGACCTCTTGCTCAACCACGTGCTTGACTGCATCAACAATTTGTTGATAGCCGGTACAGCGGCAAATATTGCCGCTGATCGCTTCCCGGATCTGCGCCTCGTTCGGACGGGCATTCTCGCTCAGCAAGGCATGGCATGCGATAAGCATTCCCGGCGTACAGTAGCCGCACTGCAGTGCGTGCTTTTCACAAAAAGCATCCTGCAAAGGCGAAAGCTTCTCTCTTTCCGGAGCCAGGCCCTCAACCGTCGTCACGGAATGGCCTTCCGCCTGAACCGCAAACATGCAGCAGGAACGAACGGGTTCGCCGTCAAGCAGCACGCTGCACGCGCCGCACACCCCATGCTCACAGCCAATGTGCGTGCCGGTTAAGCCCAAGGTGTCCCGCAAAAAATCCACCAATGTCGTTCGAGGCTCAACCTGAGCTTCCCGGACAATGCCATTGACCGTAATGGCAACGCTTTGAAATTTCCTAGTGCTCATGTCCTACACCCCGAAATGATGACTGTGCAAGCTGCTTGGCCTGGCGCAAGACCCGCCCGGCCAAAATCGTTGCCAAATGGCGGCGGTAATCCGCGCTTGCATGCAAGTCGTTTCCTGGCTCGCAAGACATTGCCGCTTCTCTTGAAATCTCGGTCAGCAGCGCGTCGTCAAGGCGCTCTCCTTCGAGCCTTTGAGCCAACTCGGGGAAGCTGCGCGGCGTACCGTCCACGCCGCCCAACCCGAATGCGGCCCGCCGACAGACCCCAGCCTCGTCCAACTGGATCTGCGCAGCGGCGGAAGCCATGGCAAAATCGCCATGCCGGATTGCCACCTCGTCAAAAGCGCTGCCCACGCCGCGCGTCCCCCAAACCGGCCATTCGACGCTTATCAGGCACTCGGTATCCTGGATATCTGTAAACATGGGACCCTGGAAGAACGCCGACGCATCCATGTCGCGCACGCCATTCTGTTGGCTTTTCAGATAGAGACGCGCTCCCAGCACCACGGCCGCCAATGGCAGCTCCGCTGAAGGGTCTGCGTGGACAAGGCTGCCGCCAACGGTGCCCCGATTTCTTGTTTGGCTATGCCCAACCCATTTCAGCGCTTTTTTTATCAAGGGAAGGGGACCCGTCAACGCATCCGCATACTCCAGCGTTCTCTGGCGCATGCTGGCTCCCATGCTTACGGTTTGCGCTGTGACATCCAGTTCTTTCAGCTCGGTCAAGCCATGGATATCCACAAGCACTGATGGGCGTGCCAAGCGCATTGCCATCATCGGGATCAGGCTTTGACCGCCGGCCAGCAGCTTCGCTTCGTAACCATACTGATGCAGAAGATCCAAAGCATGGTCCAAACCGTCAGCCCGCACATAATCGAAAGCAGCAGCTTTCACCTTCATACCTCCCACGTTAGGATGTCAGGCATTGAGCAAGAGAAAACTTAGCGGCACTGACGTCAACAGCCAGCCAGCGCCTTGCTTCAGATACCTTGTTTGTGGGATAAGTATGGGGGTGCCTTGCTAACCGGGCAAAGCAGTAATCATCACATGCTGTGATTTTTTCTCACGCTGACTATAAATTGAAACGCGGAGAAACCGTCCGGCAATCCGCGCATCAGTCTCGTGGCTCCAAATGAAGTTTATGGCTGATCCGATGCGCAACCGGCGCAAGGACCAAGCCCAAGGTGGCCACAAAAACCAGGCCCACCAGCATGCCATACAAGGCGAAGAAAACCTTCCCCGCCACACTGGTCGGAAGCAGGTAGGGGCCGACGCCCCCCAGAATCAAGGCGGTATTCAACAGCGCATCGTGCCAGGCGACCGGCTCAAAGACCAGATGGCCGACAATACCCAGCAGCAATGCCACGCCGATGACCAGCACCGCCAGACCAAGATGTGCCAGCAGCCGCCACAGAAAAGCCTGTGTCGACAATAATGGAGAATGTTTGGATTCGTACATACTCGCCACGATCAATGATTAAAAAGATTGGTATTGACCAGCTGCAAATGCGTCAGCAGCAGCGCTCTGGCCAGTGCGGCATCCCGGTTCTCAAGCGCTTGCACAATCTCCCGGTGCTGCGCCTCATAGAGCGCTCTGCGCTCAAAAGACATGGAGCGAAGCTTTAACTGCTCCCAGTCAGGCTGATCCCGCATGGCATTGATAAATCCCAGCATGCAAACGAAAAAGGCGTTATTGGTGGCCTTGGCAAAGGCTTTGTGCAGTTCCCCATCCCAATGTTGAAATGCCTCGAACGTGGTGGCGGCCTCCCCCTGCTCCAGGCAGTCCCGCATCCGTGAAAAATCGCTGGCGGTGGCGTTTCGGACAATGAGTGCCGGAAACAGGGGCTCCACCATCAATCGGGCCTCCATCAGGTCAGCGGGGCTGGCCAAGGGCTGCAGGATGTCGAGCGCGGTTTTAGCGGGCGGATGGCCGATTGCCGCAACAAAAGTTCCCTGCCCGACGCGCTGCACCACCAAGCCTTTGTTTTTCAGCTCGGTCAGGACCCGGCGCACGGAACCCCTTGAAATGCCGAATTTTTTGCAGAATTCGCGCTCAGTCAACAGCTTGGTCCCGACGGCCAGCCTGCCCGACAGGATTTCGCTGCTCAACTGCTCCAGCATGGCGTTTGCGCTTTCAGATCGAAATGGGCTGGTCAGGTCTTCCATATAAATTGGTCCATTAATTGGTACATATTAAGTTCTTTTTTTAGCCATTATCACGTTAATTGGTATTGACTTGGTTATCTTTACGCATTAATTTTTGCTGAAATCCCATTAACGCTATGGATTTCATCTTACCAAATAATACCAATAGAGAGACCAATGAACGCGCTTGACATGCCTTTGACCCAACTGCTCCCGCAACATCTGGATCTCTTTTACGCAGGCCGCTGGCACTCGCCCCGTCAACAGGGCTACGCAGAAACGTTTGATCCTTCTACGGGTGAAGCCATTGCCTCGGTCGCCCTGGCGGACGAAGAAGACGTCAACGCAGCGGTGGCCGCCGCCGCTGAAGCGTTCAGGCATTGGCGGCACACGTCCCCTCAAGCGCGGTCAACCCTGCTCAGACAAGCCGCTTCCCTCTTAAGAGAGCATGCGCAGCAACTGGCCTTGCTTGATGCCTGGAATACCGGCAACCCGGTCAGAGACCTGCTGCCTGACGTGGAAGCGGGCGCGGCTTGCCTGGATTATTTTGCGGGGCTGATCACCCAGATCAAGGGAGAGACCCAGGACCACGGTCAGGGGCGCCTGCACTACACACTGCGCGAACCGCTCGGCGTGGTGGCCAGGATTGTGGCCTACAACCATCCCCTCATGTTCGCGGCCATGAAAATCGCCGCGCCGCTGGCGGCGGGAAACACCGTAATCCTGAAAGCGGCGGAACAAGCGCCCTTGTCCGCGCTGAGAATGATGGAGCTGTTTGCCCAGCTCTTCCCGCCGGGCGTCCTGAACGTTTTGCATGGCACCAAACGCTGCGGCCAAGCCCTGGCCGCTCATCCCGGCGTGAAGAAAATCACCCTCATCGGCAGCGTGCCAAGCGGCAAGGCCGTGATGCGCGCCGCCTCCGACACCCTCAAGCCCGTGCTGCTTGAGCTGGGCGGCAAGAACGCCCTCATTGCATGCGCCGATGCCGACGCCCAAGCTGTGATTGACGCCTGCGTCCGCGGCATGAACTTCGCGTGGGCGGGACAGTCATGCGGTTCAACGAGCCGCGCCTTCATCCATGACAGCCTGTATGAGCAGGTGGTGGCGGGCGTTGCCAAGCTGGTGGGCGAGCGCCATCAGCCGGGCATCGCCACCCGGCCGGAAACCACCATGGGCCCCGTCATCAACAAGACGCATTTTGAACGGGTCATGCGTTATATCGGCGAGGCGCAACAAGAGGGCGCGCGGCTGATCGCCGGGGGTCGGCCATCCAGCGCCACGGAACAACGCGGCGGCTATTTCATTGAACCCACCATTTTTGCTGACGTGGATGCCTCAATGCGGATTGCCCGAGAAGAAATTTTCGGCCCGGTTCTTGCCATTTTCCGCTGGACGGATGAAGCAGACATGCTGGAGCAAGTCAATGCCACGGACTATGGGCTGACGGCATCCATCTGGACGCGGAACCTGGCATCCGCTCACCGCTTGGCTTCAAAAATCGACGCGGGCTATCTCTGGGTCAACGAAGTGAGCAGACATTTTCTTGGCGCGCCTTTCGGCGGCTACAAACAATCCGGCTTGGGCAGAGAGGAGTCCTTCGAAGAACTCATTGCGTTTTCACAGTTAAAGAGTGTCCATGTCAAATTCGAAGACGCGCTGTAAGGCCGTGACAGAACCGGCATAAAAAATTTTCGTCAATTAGTCAGCATGCTGAGTAGCGAGCTGCTCAGGCGCCACCAAGGCGTTGCCAGCGTGTTCAACCAGAGGAGAAAAGGATGTTCAACGTTGATCGGCCCATTTCGGTCAGAGACGAAACCATGCAGTGGGGGAGCGATGTGGCCGCGGAAATGCTGCGGCGCGTGGGAATCAAGTATGTTGCCTTGAATCCGGGAGCCAGCTATCGGGGCTTCCACGACAGTTTGGTGAACTATCTGGGCAATACCGATCCGTCGCTACTGCTGTGCTTGCACGAAGACCACGTCATTTCCATTGCCCATGGCTATGCCAAGGCCACGGATGAGCCCATGGGCGCGGTGCTGCACAGCAATGTGGGGCTGATGCATGGATCCATGGCGATCTTCAATGCTTACTGTGACCGCATGCCGGTCTTCGTGCTGGGCGCCACCGGCCCGGGCGAACCTCAAAAACGCAGACCCTGGATCGACTGGATACACACGGCGAAGGACCAGGGCGCCTTGATTCGGGACTACATCAAGTGGGATGATGAACCTCGGTCCATTGAAGGCATTCCCGATGCCTTCTTCCGAGCCAGCCAACTGACGCGGACGGAGCCGATGGCCCCGGTGTATATCTGCCTGGATGCCGGTCTCCAGGAAACAGCGCTGGTCCAGGCCCCCTCCATTCCCGATACCCGGCGCTACCAGCCGGCCACCCGCCCCCACGCAAGCCCCCATGAAATAGAAAACCTGACCCAGGCCCTCCTTGCCTCATCAAGACCGCTCATCCTGGTCGGCCGCGGCTCGCGAAGCCAGGCGGATTGGGCGCGGAGAGTCGAACTGGCCGAGCTGCTGGGCGCTTCCGTCATGACCTCCATTCGGGACCGGTGCGTCTTCCCGACCGAACATGGACTGGCCGCCGCGCCGCCCGTCTACTGGCTGGACGACCACGCCAAAACGCTGGTACGCAATGCCGATTTGATCCTGAGCCTGGACTGGGTGGACTTGAAAGGCACTTTGCTGCAAGCCTTTGACAGCGTGGAAAGCATTACGCCCACGCTTGTTCACGCCTCGCTGGACAGCCATCTGCATCGCGGTTGGAGCATGGACTACTTCGGGCTGCCGCCTGCCGATACCTTGCTGCACACCAGTCCGGATGCGCTGGTTGAGCAGCTTGTCACGGCCTTGCGCGGCGCATTGGCCCAAGCCCGCTGGGATGGGGTGAGCCGGAACCGGGCGCCAACGCCGCAATACAGCGAGCAGGCCGCCACCCGGATCGCGCCCAATGATATTGAGGTGGCGCTGCAAAAGTTGAGAAAAGACCGCCCGCTGACCTTGGCCCACGGGACCTATGGCTGGGCGGGCCATGTTTTTCATGCGAGAGGCCCGCTGGACTTCCTGGGCAGCGACGGTGGCGCTGGCTTGAGCGCCGGTCCGGGCTTGTCAGTGGGAGCGGCGCTCGCCTTGAAGGACAGCGGAAGAACGGTGGTGTCCGTCATGGGCGACGGGGATTATCTGCAGGGCGTCACCGCCTTGTGGACTGCCGCCCGCTATGGACTGTCGCTGCTCATCATCGTGTCGAACAACCGCTCCAACTTCAGCGATGAAATGCACCAGGAAACCGTGGCGAAGGTGCGCGGACGGCCGGTTGAAAACCGTTGGATCGGTCAAAGGATCGAGGATCCGGAAGTCGATCTGGTTGCCATGGCCCGCGCACAAGGGGTGCATGGCGCGGAAACCGTCACCACGGTACCCGAGCTTGAACAAGCCATCCAGAGGGGGTTGGACGCCACGGATCGCGGGGAGCTTTATTTCATCGATGCGCGGGTCGTGCCCGGCTATGCCATTACCCCGCTGTCACGGGGCAAGTAAACACGTGGAAATCCACATTAAGGAGTTCATCATGAACCAATTGAAGAGCAAAGCCAGAACAGGCTTTCGGTTTGCGCTGGTCGGCCTGGTTGCACAAGCGGGCATGACGTTTTCTCAGCAAGCGCCCGCTTCACAGCAATTTCCCGACAAACCGGTCACGCTTGTCGTTCCTTACGGCCCTGGCGGCGTCGTGGATATTTCCGCGCGCGCCCTGGCGGAAGGCCTGTCCAAACAGTGGGGACAGACCGTCGTGGTGGAAAACCGGGCAGGGGCTTCCGGCGTCATTGGCACCTCGACCGTGGCCCGCGCCGCCGGGAATGGCTATACCCTGCTTTGTGTTGATGACGGGGTGCTGGTTTCCCTGCCGCACTTCAACAAGGACCTGCCTTATGACACCATGAAGGACCTGCAGCCGGTTTCAATGATAGGCGGCTATCCGTATGTGTTTTATGCGCATGCGCAGACCGGCCTGAACTCGGTGCAGACCCTGCTTGCTGAAGCCCGTACCAAGCCGGGCTCCATCACCTTCGGAACGAACGGCGTGGGCGGCATTCAACATTTGGCGGTTGAGCGTTTTCTCCGCCAGGCGAATATAAAAATGAACCACATCCCCTATAAAAGCGCGGCGCCCGCCTTGCAGGATGTGGTGGGCGGCCAGATCAATACCGCCATTGTTGCGCTGGCCACGGGCAGCCCTTTCCTGAAAGACGCCCGGCTCGTTCCCTTGATGGTGACCAGCAGGGAAAGAACGCCGCTGCGCGATGACGTGCCCACCGCCAAAGAGCTTGGTTTTGACGAATTCACCACCGAGAGCTGGCTGGCCATCTTCGCGCCGGGCAAAACGCCGCCCGAACTGGTAGAGAAAATTTCAGCCTCCATTGCGCAGGTTGTCCAGAGCCAGACCTACCGGGAGGCGCTTGAAAGCCGGGGCGCCTCGGCCGCCTACAAGAAACCCGATGAAATGAAGCAGCTCATTCAGACAGAGTTTGAGCGCAACAAGAAAGATATTGCCTCCTTCATCGCCCAGTAGCCGACCCCGCCACGCCACTGCTTTATTCGTGAAGAACTCCGGCCGATACGGCCGGAGCTTCTCCGCCACCCTACGGGGGCACCTACGGTGCCCTGGTTAAAAATTGCCTCGCTTAACCTCGCCCTGAAGGGCGAGGCTTGCGCATAGGCCCGTGGTCAAAGAAGCCCATCATGCGCAAACCCAATCTTGACGCGGTTCACAATATAGATGGACTCGCCTTGCTTGCTCAGCGCCGCCTGCCCAGAGTCATCTTTGATTTTCTGGACGGCGGCGCTGAGCGTGAGGTGACCTTGAAGGCGAACCGCGCTGGGTTTGACCAATGGCAGTTGCTTCCCGAAGTCTTGAAAGGCAACGCCAGCCGCACGATTTCCGTTACGCTGTTTGGCCATGAAATGCAAACGCCGTTCCTGGTCGCGCCAACCGGGCTCAATGGCATCCTCTGGCCTCGGGGAGACTCGCAACTTGCCCGCGCTTGCGCCCGCGGCGGCACGGGACTGTGCGTGTCCACCGCGTCCAATGAGTCTCTGGAAACCCTTGCCCAGGCAGGCAAGGGTTTGAAGCTCTTTCAGCTTTATACCTGGGGAAGCAGAGAAGACTGGCTGGCGCTGATGCGCCGGGCCGAACAGGCGGGCTACCACGGCTTGATCCTGACTGCCGACTCCTTGATTGCGGGCAATCGGGAACGGGACAAGCGCAACCGGTTTGCTCACGCCGTGACCCTGTCGCCAAGCACCCTCATTGACGGCCTGACCCACCCTTCCTGGCTGTTCTCCACCTGGCTGCCTCACGGCATGCCCCGTCTTGAGAACATCGCGGACCGCCTGCCCGCGGGCAGCAGCGCTTATGAACTGGCCGCCTATGGACGAAAACAGCGCAGCGAAGGCCTATCCTGGGCGGACGTTGAATGGATTCGAAGCCAGTGGCGGGGGCCCTTGCTGATCAAGGGCATCTTGCGCGTCAGCGACGCCTTGATTGCCCAGCGCCTCGGCGCCGAGGGAATCGTCATTTCCAATCACGGTGGCCGCGCGCTGGACTCCGTCCCGGCAACCATTGACCTCCTTCCCGAGATTGCTTCAGCGCTTGGCAAAGACATGACAGTCCTGATTGACAGCGGCTTCCGGCGCGGCACGGATATTGTCAAGGCCCTGGCCTTGGGCGCGGATGCCGTCTTGCTTGGAAGAGCGCCGCTGTACGGACTTGCCGCCGCCGGCGAACAAGGCGTTGCCAAAGCATTGACGCTGCTTGCATCCGAAGTGGAGCGCACATTGGGCCAATTGGGCTGCGCGTCGATTGCGGAACTCAACAGCGCGCACGTGAGACGATGCTTGCACGGCGGCCGCTGAAGCACAACGTTTATTCAATTGAACCCGTATTGTTTCAAGATGGCCTGCCCCCGCTCGCTCATGACCAGGTCCACGAAACGCTGCCCGTGCGTTGAATCAGGATGAGCGCCAATACCATAGTTGCTGCGCACGTTCAACGCATCCGGAATCCGAATGATGACCAAGTCCTTGACGGACTGCTTCGTCATCATCGCATTGGTGCAATACATGATGTAGGCGTCCGCCTTGTCCGCCTCAAATGCCGTCACGTAGGGCAGCTTTTCCCCGGGGGCGGGCGTCGTGGCGCCCGACAATTTCATCGCTTTGTTGTCAAAAATGCCATACAACCCTGCTTTGGCCTGATCCGCTTTTTTGAAGAACTGCCAGGTGTAATCGCCCATCGGATCCGAGACTGGCGTCGAGGTGGCCAGGCGTAGAGCGGGCTGAGCCAGGGCCTCGAGCAAATTGGACTCCGTCACGCCCGCGGCAGGCGTTGACGCCACGCATAACTCGTTATGCGTAAACAGCAGCGAAGAGGCCAGCAGTCCCT
Organism: Pigmentiphaga sp.; assembly: GCA_041678365.1. Classification (GTDB taxonomy): domain Bacteria; phylum Pseudomonadota; class Gammaproteobacteria; order Burkholderiales; family Burkholderiaceae_B; genus Pigmentiphaga. The sequence goes on from JBAYOI010000001.1 coordinate 69,771, forward strand.
TGTCCGCCAGGATGTTGGTGTGTTCGATGGACGCCGACGCGAATACATCCATGCGACGCCCGCCTTCAATGTCTCCACGCAACTTTCCGGAGGGTCCGTAAGCGGCGTTCACGCTCACGCCGCTCTCTTGTTCAAAAAGCTGCTTCATCGCATTCATCGCATCGCGCAAACTGCCGGCGGCAAGCAGCTGCATCGGACCCGAAGCAGTCGACTGAGGCTGGACGGCCGTGTCCAGGGCCATGGAAGCGGCCTGCGTCAGCATTGTTGACGATGAAAGACGGTCGACATGGCCCCACCTCCGGAACGTTTTCCATGGTCTGAATGTAGACCAAAATACGATGACCCCAACAGCGTAATGAGCTATTGCGAAGGCGTCTATAGTAAGGTGGATGTCCCGCACTTTTTCAATCAGTCATGCCAGCGATCAATTACCACCGCCGAGAGTTTTCCCCTGTGAGCAATAGCGCCAACGGCGAAGTCGATGACTCAACCGTATTTGTTTACACCCAGACAGGCGATCTGCTGACCGGCAGCTACAGGGGAAGAACCATTTCCGCCGGTCATCTGCTTGGCACCGTCAATCCGGATGGCACGCTTGATTTTTACTACCATCACCGAAATTCAGCGGGGGAATTGATGGCGGGGAAGTGCCGTTCGGTGCCTGAAATCGATATCCAGGGCAAACTCATCCTCAAGGAAACGTGGCAATGGCTCACCGGCGATCAGTCGTCGGGTAACTCAATATTGATGGAAAGGTAAGCCTGCTCAAAAAATACGCCGCCGACACCTTGCAAAAGAGTCGGCGGCGTCCGATCAAGCCGCTTATGCCGAACGGCCCAGAATCCGCCGGAAGGCGGGCAACAGCCCTTTCAGGCTGGCCTCGGACGCATCCGGCGCGCGCCAGCCGATGAACATATCGGGGCGCACCAGCAACGCGCCGCTCTCGTCAATCTCGGACAACAGCGCAAAGTCCCCATAGGTATCCACATAGGGCTGGCCCGGGCCGATGATATGCACCGTCAACTCCAGGCCCAGCGCCTCGGCGGCCCGCTCGGCCTCGGCCTTCCAGGCGCTGCCCGACAAGCCGGTCAACAGCGTGAAGCGCCCTTTCCCGCACAGATCCAGCGTGGAAACGCGGCGCTGGTCACGGGTCAGCCACGCATGCGGCAAGTGCGCGCCGGGCCGGGTGCTCGGCTGATGGTAGAGCGCTTCATCCCGCGCAAAGCCCGGGTCATGGCTGCCATCGGGCTGAACGGCGCCCGACACATAGCGCTGATTGGTCTCAACCCCATGCGCGCCACCAAAGGCAATCAGAGTGTCATTCATGGCCGCCCGCAAAGCCCGTCGGCTTTCGGCATGCTCCGGACTCGTGCCTTTCAAGCGCTTCAGGCTTTGCTGCATGTCGGCTTCGGTCGGCGACGGCGGCAGACCCAGCGCGCCAAACAGCGGCGGCAGTTTGAACAGGCTGTTGTAGGCGCTGTCAACGATCTGCCTGGCCACCGGCGAACGCTCGGCATCATAGGAGTCCAGCAGGGAAGCGTCGGCCTGGCCTTTCAGCACCAGCGCCAGTTTCCAGCACAGGTTGTACGCATCCTGCATCGACGTATTCAGGCCGAAACCACCCATCGGCGTATGGCGATGCACCGCGTCGCCAATGCAGAAAACGCGGCCGGACGTGTTGCGGACGGCATATTGCTGGTTGATGGTCCAGGTGGAAATGGCGTCGATCTGGATCGGGATGGCATCCGTGCCAACAATCTTCTGAACGATCTTGACAGCGTCCTCATTGCTGACGTTCGGCGCGCCTTTGGCCAGTTCATAACCCCAGACGCAGACCCATTTATGCCATGGACGCACCATGCGCAGCACGCCCACCCCGGTTCCATTCAAGCCGGACCCGGCCTGCAGCATCCAGTACATGTCACCACGGCGGTGATCGCACAAGCTTGACAGATCGGCACTGAATTCTATGTTGATCGATCCCGAATTCCCCAGCGCCATCTGGCCTTCGAACGGCAGGTCAAGATGTTGAGCGACTTTGGAGCGGCCGCCATCGGCACCGATCATATAGCGGGCGCGCACCTGGAACTCCGTGCCATTCAGATGATCCAGCAGCGTCGCCGTCACGCCGTGCTCGTCCTGGACGTGAGACAGGTATTCGGTCTGGAAGCGGACCTGGCTGCCCCGCAACGCCGCCTGGTTCACCAACAGCGGCTCAAAATACAGCTGCGGCAAATCACAATAGCGCGACGGGCTGGCCATTTCATGCGCGGCCCGGGCCACGGGGTGGGTTGCCCACGTGCGGATCCGGCCGAATTCCTCACCCGCCAGGCTGGTGCCGTATACGTGCTCACCCATCTGGTCCTGAGGCGTGGCCAGGGCCTTTGCCGCCTCTTCCAGACCCAGGTCGCGCATGATCTCCATGGTGCGCTGGTTGGTGATGTGCGAACGCGGCCCCGGCGAGGTGGCCGGATACTTGTTGATCACCAGATTGGGAATTCCGCTATTCGCCAGCAGCAGTCCAGCCAGCGCGCCAGCCGGGCCCGCGCCCACGATCAACACCTCGGTTTCAATAGTCGTCATCATAATGTCTCCGCTTGTCGTTTTATAGGGCGCCGCTGGCGCCGCATTGGTCTTGCCTTGCTTGACCTCGCCGTGAACGGCGAGGCGTGGGCGTGTGATCAGGGGTATTGCGCCGCATCGAGCAGGAAGTCGGTCACCACGCGCGTGAACAGCGCCGGATACTCCATCATGGCCCAGTGGCGGCAGTGAGGCAGGAAGTAGGCGCTTGCGTTTTCCAGCAGCTCAAGGAAGCGCACGTTCTCGTGCAGCGGCACGACCAGATCGTCCTTGCCCGCAAAAATCAGACTGCGTGTTTTCACCGCGGCAATGTCCGCTTCTTCATAGTGCAGTCCGCCTTGCTGCTTCACCCACTTCATCGTGGCGTGATAGGCCGCGCGCCGCGCCGGATCAACAGACAGCTCGTAGCGGTACGTCAACAGCTCCTCGGACATGTTCAGCTGGGGATTGGCCAGCACCGCCACAATCCTGCGCATGCCTTCCAGCGTGTAGTCATAGTCCACCACCGGCGCAAGCGCGGCGTCGAGCTTGCGGTTCAGGCCCGCGCTGCCCATCAGGACGATGTTCTTGACCAGATCGGGGCGCTGCATTGCCACGCCCAAAGCCGTGGCGCCGCCCATCGAGTTGCCGACGATGTTGACCGGTCCCAGCCCCAGACCCTCGATCAAGGCGATGGCCTGTTCATTTCTGGCCGCCTGGGTATAGGCAAACATGTCAGGGCTGGGCGCATCCGAGCGGCCAAAGCCGACCAGATCCATGGCATACACATGCATGCGTTGCGCAAACAGCGGAAAACAGATTTCCCAGTTGCCCACCGAGTCCGCGCCCGCGCCGCCGCCATGGATCAACAAGACCGACTCGCCCGCCCCGGCTTCGAAGTAATGGGTCTTGAAAGCGCCCGTTTGAAGGGTGTTACCGTTTTTCATATCGTGTCTCTTGTTTCAGTGGAATCTCAGCAGTCGGCTCAGTGCCCATGGCCCCAGTCGCTCAATTGGCCGTAAGTCCGGATTTCCCAGTTGGCGTCATCCACCACGCGGCCGCCCCACCCCAGCTCGATCAAATTGCCGGACGGCGCCTGGACATAGAAAGACACCATGTCGTCATTGGGGTGGTGGCCCAGATCCATCGCAATCGGGAAGCCCGCCGCTTTGCAGCGATCAAGCGCCAAACCCACATCATTGATATCGCTGACTTCGATCATCAGGTGGTGCAGCCGTTTGGGCACCGGAATCTGGGCCGTGGCCAGCGAGTGATGGCGGCCCGTTCGGGTATGCATGAAGGTGGCGTCAACGTCGATGACGCCACGCGGTGTTTCAAGCGGTGCGCGGATAAAGTCCGTCACACGCAAGCCCAGCGCATCCTGGCAGAAACGCAAGGTTTCCTGATAGTTCTTTGCCACCACCAGAATGTGGCCCAGGCCAAGCGAACCGGTCACGAAGCGCCCCTTCAGCACCGATGAAGCAAACGGCTCCACGGCATAGGCCGGGCCAAAGGCAAACTCGTGCCGCAAGCCGTTCGGGTCCTCACAGCAGTAGGCCTTTTCCACCCGCCGCTGCGCGACGAGTTCATTGCTGCACCGCGTGATCGTCAATCCTTTGTCCACGGCATTGTTGACAAAGGTTTCCAGCTCGCTTTCCGTCTTGAACAGCCACCCGACATAGTCCAAATCGTCATCGTCGCTTTTTTCCAGCACGATGCGCTGCGCGAGCTCATCCAGCCGAAGCGCAAGCCGCTCGCCAGGCACTTCGCAGCCCAACTGCATGCCCAGCACGTCAACCGCAAGCGCCTTCCATCGGTCCAGGTCACGAACGCCAAAGCCCAGATAGCCGAGAGAGTTGATTTCCGCCACCACACGTCTCCTATACAGTTTTATTGAATCCAGCCGGTCTGCAACCGGATGGATTCATTCTGTTGGCGTGGCGGATTCGGATCTATCGGATTCTTGTCGGCACCTATCGGTTTCTTGTTATTTTTAGTGGCAACGCCGGGTTGTGGAAGGCAGTTCGCCAAAGTAGCGTTTGTAGTCGGCGGAGAAACTGCCGAAATGGTGAATGCCCACGGCGGTGGCTATCTCAGCCACCGTCTGGCAAGGCGAGGCCGCCTGCAACAACTGCCTTGCCCGCTCCAGCCGGAAGCGCTTCAAATACGCCATCGGCGACACGCCATGATGCTGTTTGAAGGCGGAGTAGAGCGTCTTCATTCCCGCGCCGGACGCACGAACCAGCATATCAAGGGACAGCGCATCCGCATGGCACCGCTCAATATGGCGCTCGGCACGCAGCAGATAAGCAGGCCGTTCCTGTTCGCAGCCCGGCTTCAGCATAGTGGAGTAGGAATGCGCCAGTCCCGTCAGCATGGTCAAGGCAAGCATGCTTTCCAGCGGCGGCAACAAATAGGCGGCGCGGAAACGGAACATCGGATCATCGGCTTCCTGACAAAGCTGCCTGATGGCGCGCCCCAAACTGGCCAGTTCCGGCTTGTCCATGCAGACGGGACCGGCAAAGTGGAGCGGCCGGTGCAAGGGTTGGCCAATCAACCGGGCCAGCTCACCTTCAAGAAAGCGGCGGTCAAGCCGCACGATGAGCTTTCGGCAGTCTTCCGAATGCAGCAGACGCAACGGCGCATCCGGGTTGATCAGGGCGGCGCTCTGCGCATCCACTGTCCGGCGGACGCCCCCCGCGTCAACGTCGAGCTGTCCATCCAGCACCCACTGCAGGTAGTAGGCGTCTTCGGGCGCCTGCGCAGCCACCAGCGCCTCGACACCGAACCGGAGGCTGGACAAGCCAACCCGCCGCAGCGCGCAATGATGGAGAGAGCCGCGGCCAGCCTGCCCCGGATCACGGACATGCAATTGGTGTTTGGCGATTCTGGCGAACGCCTGGGCCGACACTTGTTCCGGACAGGCGTCCGTCAATAAACGATGTCTTCCCAGAATGGCAGTGTCCATGGTTGTCTCCAGGAGTAGGCACGCATGGATTGCATGGCTTTATTTTTCTACTGAACAAGGACCTGACAACCACTCTACTGAACGGGACGACGCGTTTCCATAAAGCTTCGCGATAGGGCGTATTGCTCTCACGAATACGCGACAACGCAACGGCGAAGAAAAACGCCGCGCTAACCCAGCCGTTCGCGCATGCCTTCCTCCTGAAAGAGCGCTGCGATCCGCTGCCGCAGCCATTGACTGGCCGGATCACGGTGATAGCGCGCATGCCAGAACAGTCCCGCTTCGATTTTTGGCAGCGGTATCGGATGCGGCATGAAGGCCAGCTTGAAGTGCCGGGCGCTGCGCTGTGCGAACGGCTCGGGCACGGTCGCCAGCAAATCCGACGGCTCCAGAATGTCCGCCAGGGCGACGATGTGCGGCACGGTCAGACGGATGTTCCGCTGGATGCCCGCTTGCCGGATGGCTTCCTCGGCCCGCCCCATGCCGGCTTCGATCGAACGGGTCAAGACATGCTCCGCATCGATGAAGGCACGGCGCGGGTCATTGGCGCTTGCGATCGGATGGCCTTCACGGAACAGGCACACGTAGTCGAGCGTAAACAAAGCACGGCGGTGAATATCCGCCTGCAGCTCGGGCAAGTACCCAAAGGCAAAATCGATCGCGCCGGATTCCAGTTCCGCTTTCAGACTCACGGCAACACTGCGCACAACGGAAAAACTCAAGCCGGGCGCGTCAGCCCGCATCGCGGCCATCAGGCGCGGCATGAAGTGGATTTCGCCAATGTCGGTCATCGCAAAGGTGAAATGCCTGCGGCTGTGCCGCGGGTCGAAGCTCGGCGGCTGCAACATCGACTCATGGATCAGCGCCAACGCATTCGCCACCGGGCCCGCCAGATGATCGGCCAGCGGGGTCGGCTGCATGCCGCGCGGTGTCCGCACAAACAGCTCATCATCCAGCAAACGCCGCAGGCGGCGCAACGCGCCGCTCACCGCGGGCTGGGACAGCCCCAGATGGTCGGCGGCCAGGGAAACCTGACGGTCCTGGTATAGCTGGTTGAAAACCGTCAGCAGATTCAGGTCAAAATGGGAGAGATTCATGGAGCATCCTCAGCGAACGGGCCCGCCCGCCCCCAAAACGGAGCAGCACGTCCCTGCATGATACGGATCACGAAAAAGCCATGCAGCAACAAGGTGATCGGGTTTACCAGCGCACGGCCACCGCGTTTCCCATGAGAATGATTCCCTCGTGCAACAAACACCACAACCTTTGATGCCAGCCCCGTTAATAATGGTTCTCATTTAGTGCCAAATCGTTATAATTTCCCCATCATTTCAATTACTAAAGCACTTACGCATTGATGGAGAAGGCACCGTGACCCCGCTACGCACGCTCGCAGCATCGCTATTTACCGTTCTGGCCACCACCACCGCTGTTCAGGCGGCGGACTCGATCACGATTTACTCATCGCGGATTGAACAGTTGATCAAGCCGATCCTGGATCAATACAAGAAGGAAACCGGCGTTGAGGTCAAGATGCTGACGGACAACGGCAATGCTTTGATCGAGCGGCTGGCCGCGGAAGGCGCAAGCACGCCCGCTGACCTGCTGATCACGGTGGACGTCGGCAACCTGTGGCGCGCCGCGGACCGCGGTCTGTTGCGGCCCACGGACTCCGCCACCATGCAGGCCAATGTGCCCGCCTCGATGCGCGCGCCGGATGGCAGCTGGTATGGCTTGTCCCGCCGCGAACGCACCATTTTCTTTGACCCCAAGAAAGTGAAGCCCGAGCAGCTGTCCACCTATGAAGACCTGGCGGACCCGAAATGGAAAGGCCAGCTCTGCCTGCGCACCAGCAAGCAAACCTACACGCAGTCCCTGACGGCCATGCTGCTGGAGCAGCACGGCAAGGAGCGCACCGAGGCCATCGTCAAAGGCTGGGTCAACAACCTGGCCACGGACGTCTTCACCAGTGACGCCCGCCTGCTGGAAGCCATGGCCGCTGGCCAGTGCTCGGTCGGTATTGCCAATACCTACTACTACGGCCGCCTGATCAACCGCAACGCGGACTTCAAAGACAAGGTCACCCTGTTCTGGGCGAACCAGTCGGAGGGCCAGGGCGGCGTGCACGTGAACCTGTCGGGCGGCGGCGTGACCAAGCATGCCAAGAATCCGGAAGGCGCGCTGAAGTTCCTGGAATGGATCTCTTCGGAAAAAGCGCAAGCCGGTTATACGCAAGGCACGTTCGAGAGCCCCGTCAATGCCAAGGTCACGGCTGATCCCATCGTGACGGCATGGGGTACGTACAAGCCCAATACCATCAACGCGGCAGCCGTTGGCCGCCAGCAACCCGAGGCCATCCTGCTGCTCGACCGTGTTGGCTACCGTTAAGCATTTTTCACGCGGATCGCTGTATGCATTGCCCATTGCACTGCTCACGGCGATTCCGCTGCTGGTCATTCTCAGCTATTTTCTGCTGCCGCAACCTGAAGTCTGGAAGCACCTGAGCGAACATGTGCTGCCGCGCGTCATCGTCAATACCGTGACTCTGCTCGCGGGCGTGACGGTCGGGGTTCTGCTGCTCGGGGTGTCGCTGGCCTGGCTGACCGCCGCCTGTGAGTTTCCCGGGCGGCGCTTCTTTTCGTGGGCGCTGATGCTGCCGCTGGCCATCCCCGCCTATGTGCTCGCTTTCGTGCTGGTGGGCATTCTGGACTTTTCCGGTCCGATTCAGAGCTGGATCCGGGACTACTACCCCGGCACCGTCCGTTTTCCAAACGTCCGGACCAGCACCTGGGCCGTCATCACCGTCATGACGCTGGCCTTCTATCCCTATGTCTACCTGCTGGCCCGCAATGCCTTCCGCACGCAAGGGCAACGCGCGATGGAAGCCGCGCAAACACTGGGTCTGTCGCGGACGCGCGCTTTCTTCAAAGTCTCGGTGCCAATGGCCCGTCCGTGGATCATCGGCGGCCTGACGCTGGTGCTGATGGAAA
>JBAYOI010000002.1:0-67625 GCA_041678365.1 Pigmentiphaga sp.
CGCCCCGATGGCCTTCATGGAGCTGGTCGAGCGCGCTGAAGACAAAGAAGCGGTCGACGCCGAATAAATGTCAGCGCTGTAAAGCAAAAAAGCCCTCAACTTGTGGTTGAGGGCTTTTTTTTGCGGCAATGCACGGGCACCCCGCCGACTTTTGATGTCGACGTCGGTGTCAGCGTTTGACTTGGCTCAGCCAGGCAGAAAAATTTCCACGACAAGTCCCGCGCCTGAATTGGACGAGGCTGTCAGCGTCCCTGCGTGGGCCTCCACGATGCGCCGGGTGAAGTGATAGCCCAGCCCGCTGCCCTTCTTGCCCAATGCCGCAGCACCACGGAAGTACGGCGACCCCAGTTTGTCCAACTCGTCGGCATCCAGGCCAGGGCCCTGATCGGCCACGCGAATGCGCAGACCGGTGTCGTCCCGCGTGGCACTGAGTTCGACCGGACTCTCGGGGGGCGAATACCGCAGGGCGTTGGCAAGCAGATTGCTGATCGCAACGCCGATCAAGGTGCTATCCACCTCGAACGTGCCTTCGTCAGCGTCGTGTAGATGAATGCGCCTGCGCAGGGGGGCAGGTTGCTGGCGAACGGCTTCTTCCAGCAGCTGGCGGATGCGGCACGGTGTACGCGAAAGCGACAGGGCGCCATTGTCCAACGCCTCGGTCATGAGAAAGCGTTCAACGAAGCCGGACAAGGTTGCCGCGTTGCCGCGAATCAGCGTGAGCCGCTGCGCGTCCTTGGGGCGCAGGTTCGGCGAATTGAGCTGCAGCATCTGTGCGGCCCGGTCAATGGCCGCCAGCGGATTGCCGAACTCATGGGAGAGCATGGCGACGAAGTGGCGCTGCTGCCTGGCCCGCTGGGTGACGATGGCGGTTTCTTGCTCGGCGGCGGCCTTGTCATGCTGCAGCTGGCGCAGGCGCAGTGCCAGCCCATAACTCATGACCAGAACGTGGACCAGCGCGGTCACCTGGTAGAAGTGGGCCGTCACGGCGCTCCAGGGAAGGAATCCTTGATTCATCATTGTGTTGACCAGTGCGCCGAGCGCGGGGATCACAAAGGCGATCAGGTAGATCATCCACTCGGCGCGGCGGTCGTGGCGCCAGGCTTGGATCAGCAGGCCCATGGCGATCACGAAGTTGAGCACATTGAGGTAGTTTGCCAACTTCACGACGAGCAGGATTTCGTTCGTCACCAACGACGGTTGCAGCGCGAAGAAAAGCAAGACCAGGTTCAGGACGATCGTGAACAGGTACAAGCGATGGATGCGCGGATGGGTCCGCTTGAGCGTCAGCAACCGGTCCCACATCAGCGCAATGAACGCGGCGGCGCCCAGCCAGCCGATGCGCGGGATGGCGTCCATGATCCAGGTCGGGTGCTCGGCGAGCAGCACGGGCAGATAGCCGGTCGCGCCCAGGTGGAAGAGCAGTTGCGATGCCACATAGCCCGCGTAGGCGGCCATCACCACATCGCGCAAGCGCGCCCCGAGAATGACATACAGTGCAACTGCAATCAGCAGGACGCCAAAGTACAGGCCGTGCAGAAAGTTGGTACGCGTCTCGTGGCTGGTGAAGGTCTCCGCGGGGAGCAGTTCGGCATACACGTTGATGGCATTGGTCGTGCGCACGCGGAAATAAAGATGCATGCCGGGGAAAGTGTCCAGGGGCAGTACGGACAAGCGCGTCAGCGGGCGATTGTGGTAGTTGCGGTGATAACCCAGTGCATGCATGTTGAAGCTGCCATCCTGGCGCTGCACCCAGATATCCAAGGCTTCCAGTTCCGGTGAGCCGACCGTGAGCATGCGATGCGGGGGCTGGCCGTCTTGCGGCCCCAACTCAATGTGGAACCAATGCGTGTCAGTGCCATAGCCGAGGCTGCGGAAATCGGGCAGGCGCACGAAGTGAGCGCGGACGAAGTCCGCTTGTGAAACCGTTTCGAAAGGCAGCGTTCCGCCGGTATCCACGAAATGCGTCAGCCGACCTTCCAGCGAAAACGGGGGAGGCGTCGGCATGGCCCGAGCCGGGGCGCTTGCCGATAGGGCGATCACGATCCCGATCATCATCGGCAGCAAGCAGCGCAGCAGCCGTAGACGGCACCACGACGAGGCGTGAGGAATAGGCGCCTTTCTCCCGCGCTTCACGGTACCAGCTCGCAATGCGCGGCAAAGGTGTAGCCCTTGCCGTAGCTGGGCCGCAGCGGCAACTCCAGACCACACGCAGCCTGAACCTTGCGCCTCAAGCGGCTTGCCGTGTTGTCCAGATTGCGCAGGGTGAACGGCGTCTCCTGCTTGTCCAAATGCACCAGCAAGGCCTCCCGAGTGACTGCCTGGCCTGGCGTTTCACACAGTGCACACAGCAATCGCACCTCGGCATGAGTCAGATCGAGCGCAATGCCGTTGGGGGTGTGCAGTCGCCAGTCTTTGGGATGCAGCCGCCAGCGCTGCTCGGTGGGGCAGGGCTGGCTGGCCTCGTGTCGTGCCAGGCGGCGGAGCACGCCATGACAGGCCGCTTCAATGACTTCCAGGGAGCTGAGCTTGGACAGATAGACGTCGGCGCCCGCATGGAAACCGAGCACCTGATCGTCATCGGCATCCAGCGCCGTCAGCATCACGATGCCCGTCGTGTTGCCCGAATCCTGGGCGCGGACCCGCTGCGCAATGTCCAATCCGCTGGCGCCCGGCAGCGCCACGTCCAATAACAGCAAATCGAAATGCCTGGTTGGCCAGACAGAGAAAAAATGCTCCGCGCTGTCAAAACCTTGCACGGAAAAACCGCGCAGTTCAAGGAACTCCACCAGGTCTGCCAGGAGCCCGGCATGGTCTTCCACCACAGCGATGTGATAAGGGGAGGGCATGGGGCTGGGCGTCATGGGTGAGGAATGACTGAATGTACCGAATTGTATCGATCGAGCGCCGTGGATGGGTAGATTTTGACAGCATTTGACAGAAAAGAAGCGTCCCCTGGATGGGCGGCGATTTTTATACTTTTCAAACGATGACATTGCATTGCTAAGAGGCAAATCATGCACCGCCTTCCCCTTGTGGCCGCGGTCACCCTGACTGCGGCTGCCGTGAGTTCCTGTGGTGGCGATGGCAGCAGTAGCAGCGGCCCCGAGGCCGATGCGGTGCGCCAGGCCGCCGCGCGGCTCGACACGCTGGTGCCGCAATGGATGGCCCGCACCGGCGTGCCCGGCGTGGCGGTCGCGGTCGTTCATGGCGGCCAGACGCTGTACGCCCGGGGGTTTGGCGTGCGCCAGGCGGGCGCGGATGCGCGGGTGGATGCCGACACGGTGTTCCCGCTCGCCTCGGTGTCCAAGTCGCTGGCCGCCACCGTTATGGCCGCACATATGCCGACCCGTGCGGACTGGAGCACGCCCATTCAGCGCTTGACGCCGGACTTCGTCCTGGCCTATCCCGACGTACAGGGCAACAGCCACTTGAGCCTGGGCGATCTGTTCGCCCACCGCAGTGGACTGCCCGACCATGCCGGCGATCAGCTCGAAGACCTGGGCTATACGCGCGCCGAGGTACTGGAACGCCTGCGCCATGCCGCGCTCAACTCCTACGGCAGCTACGCGTACACCAACTTCGGTCTGACGGCCGCCGCGCACGCGCTGGCCAAGGCGCACGGCATGGATTGGGCCACGTTGTCCGCGCAGGCCTTGTACCAACCGCTGGGCATGACGCGCACCAGCTCGCGCCATGCCGATCTTGAAACTCAGGCCAACCGTGCCTGGAGCCATGTGCAGATCGGTTTGAGCTACGACAGCTATGGCGCCGAACCTGCCCGCTACGCCGTGCAGCAGCCCCAGCGCCAGCCTGACGCGCAAGCGCCCGCCGGCGGCGCCAGCGCCAGCGTGGCCGACATGGCGCGCTGGATGGCGCTGGTGTTGGCCGAGGGCCGGTGGCAGGGCCGTCAACTCCTCGATCCTGCCGCGCTGCGCGCCGCACTGACCGCCCGTCCTGGCGGCGCCTATGGCTATGGCTTCAATGTGGGCCCCGATCCGCACGGACACCCCAGTGTCTCGCACTCCGGTGCCTTCTTGCTGGGCGCGCACACCGCGTTCATCCTGTGGCCAGAAGCGGACCTGGGCATTACCGTGCTCACGAATGCGCAGCCGCGCGGTCTGGCCGAGGCCATTGCACTGGCCTTTGGCGAGCAGGCTCTGGGCGATGCGGCCGACGGCGTGCCCAGTGCCGACTGGCTGGCCGTCATGCAGGAAAAGATGCATGGGCTCTACCGCCCCCTGGGTCGGCTGGCCGATCAGCCGCCGCCTGTGACGCCTGCGCCGCCCCAGCCCCTGGACCGCTACGTCGGCCGGTATGCCAATGCCTACTACGGCGATGCCCAGGTGGCGCTTGGCGAAGGCGGCACGGTGCTGGATCTCGTGCTTGGCCCCGCCCAGGTGCGCCATCGCCTGCGCCACCACGATGGTGATCTTTTTTCGTTCGCGTTGCAGGGCGAGAACGCCCCGCCGGGTTCCGTCTCGGCCGTGGCGTTCAGCCCGGACGGCCTGGGGCGGATGCAGATCGAGTACTACGCCGAAGACCTGGCGAGCGGGCGCTTCGAGCGCCAGGCCGACGGCCGCTGACCACGGGGGTTTCCCCGCAAAAAAATAGACCAACAAGGAGTTTCAGCAATGCACCCCTTTCCTCAACAAGACAGGGCCCCGCTCCCGGCGCCCGCCGCCATCGCGCTGGCATTGACGCTTACCCTGGCCCTGGCCGCATGTGGCGACGAAAGCGATTCCACGACCTCGGGCGGCGCTGGCGCGCCGTCGCCCAGTGCAACCGTTGTCTGCAAGGACTACGACAACAAGGATACGAAGGTTGCGCCCAAGACCATCACCATCCGCAACAACGCCGACGGCCCGATTTACCCCGTGCTGGCGACCAGCATGAACCTCGACAACGAGTGGGTCAGGGCGTGCAAGCGCACCAATGACGCCATCTTCGCCGATGCGGTATACAAGCTCTACGTCAACGATGGCCAGGGCATTGCGCCGGGTACGGCGGTGACCCTGACGCTGCCGCTGTACAGCGAGCTGTCAGCCGGTAAGTACGTCACCTGGTGGAACGGCGGGCGCGTGGTGCTGGCCGACCGCAACAAGCGCCTGCGCGGCGCCGAGGACAAGCCCGTGGCCACGCCCGTCAACGTAACCTGCCAGGGCCAAGGGACCGCGTGCAGCCTGAGCACCTATACCAGCCCTGTGCAGTTCCAGGAAGACGTGTTCGCCCAGCTTTCCGAATACACCTTTGGCGATGCCATCGTTCCGCCGGGCCAGGGCACGCCGATGCTCAAGCCCGAGAACGTGGGTTACAACATTTCCTACGTGGATCACGTCTACATGCCCGTGGCCATCGGTGTGCGCGGCAACCCCTACATCGGTTACAGCGGCTCGGCCAAGAAGCTGTCTGAATTCCGTGCCGCGCTGCGCGATTTCATCCAGCCCGGCCGTCTGGGCGAGGGTTGGCCGGTCTACAACATGAGTGAGCTGCGCCTGCCCGGTGGCTACAACATCTTCGCGCAGCGCGGCGGCTACCTGCTGGAAGATCCCGACGTGCCCGTCAAACCCGCAGATGGCAAGCACCCGCCCGTGCTCACTGTGCTGAAATGCCTGGAGGGTCAATGCACCCCCGGCGAGCAGCGCAGTATGCAATGGGGCCAGGCGGTGCAGAACATCCAGGACCTGTGGGGCGCCTGCGTGGACTGGGGCGGCGAGGACATCTCGGCCTACACCCGCAAGAAATACCCGGCGGACTGTCCCGCTCCGCAAGCCATGCGGGACGACATGGCCCTCATCAAGGCCTTCTTCGCCCAGAACCACCAGCAGTACTTGGCGTTGTACAAGCAGCAACTGTGCGTGGGCGACCCCATCGGTTCGCGCAAGATTCCCGCGCACGTGGCCGAGTTCAAGTTCTGGGAGGCCATCAAGCACATCTACGGATGGGTGCCCTATAACGAAGGTTGCGGCGCGGCCGCCAACAATCTGGCCAACACCAAGGTGAACGGCCGAGACCATGCCTATGTGCAGACTCTCTATATTGAAGACCTGCAATACAACTACAAGCAGGCCGCCGTGCAGGCCGACCCCAGGCTGGCGTTCAACCCCTACGTCAAGCTGATCCACGACGACCTGGACATGAGCGCCTACGGCTTCTCGGTTGATGACGCCGTGGGCTTCATGAGCGAGCAGGGCAACGGACTGGTGTTCACCGTGGGCGGTACCCAGGGCTTGGAAAACGACAAGGCGTTCAACTACGCCGACGGTTTCTCGCTGGGGCTGGGCGTGCCGCAGGCGATCGACGGCAAGCTGAACATCCAGATGCTCAAGAAGTACGGCGTGTGCGCGCTGGGCCAGGACGCCGCCGACCCGAACTGCAACCAGGATAAGCAGGACATGGTCATGCCCGCCCAGCGGCAGGTCGGGGGCTTTCGTGTCGGCACCGTGGCCTCATACCCGCTGAAGGTGCGCTTCACCGATATGGAGGACAACATCTACACCGTGCTGGTCAGAGAGAAGTTCGCCAAATGCACCGGCGCGTTGGCGAGCTGCCCCAGCAATCGCGACCGGATTGTGGACAAGACCGCGTGCAGCGTTGTCACGCCGAAGGGCGCCAAGCATCCCCAGTCTGACAACTGGTGCAGCAACGCCAACCCCAATCAGGCGCGCGAGAATGACCAGGCGGTGGTCAAGAACCACCTGAGCTACCCGGTTCCGGTGCGGTACCTGCGCTGAAAACAAAGCATGAAAAACGCCTCCAGGGCTTGTTCGGCAAGCGCTGGAGGCTAGCCAAACAGGAAAATCACAATGCAAGCAACGCGCGTACACCTGCCCGCCCGCCTGGCGCTGTTGCCGTGCCTGGCCGCTCTGGCCAGCTGTGGTGACGGCGAACCGATCAACGAATCGACGCTGCTCTATACCTCGCGCTATCCCGCCTTGGCCGCGCACGCGTCCATGGATGAGGAAGACTTCAATCGCTACCTGCGGAACGCCGACCGGGGCACCGACATCACGCCGGACAGCATCAAGTCGCTGTCAGTGGGATCCAGCATCAATTCCGCCGCCTCGACGTTCAACCTGCGCCCCATCTTCAACCTGGGCCAATTGACGAAAGACAACCGGTTGAACGTGGACACCACCGGCTCGCTGGAGAAGACCGAGCTGCGGCTCACCAGCAACAAGACCGCCAGCTCGGCCAGCAGCCAGCGCACTATCGACGCTTCGGCCTCCGGCTCCTACGCGGGGTTCAAGGCCGCCGGGGCATACCACCAGGCCAACGCCTGGCAGAACACCAACTCCGACGGCTCGATCAGTGTGCAGATGGTGTCCGCCAACACCAATAATGTTGTCACGCTGCTGAGCAGCGGCTTCACGGGCGCCGACAACCTCACGCCTTACCTCATCGGGATCCCGCTCACCGACGATCAACTGCGCGGCTACGTTGCCATTACCGAGAGCACGCCCTCCGGGCTCTGCGGCGGCCAGCCCTACATCACCCGTGTCACGGTCAGCCATTACAAGCTGGCCGACACCGAGCCTTACGCCAACATCCAGATTCTCGCGCGGATGGAGAGTATTTTCTCCCGCCTCAAGGCGCAGCACGCGCTGTGTACCGATCCGTCGATCCAAGCGCTGCTGCTCACGCAAATGACCGATCTGCGCGGCAAGATCGTGCACGCCATTGCTGATTTCTACGCCTTCAACGGCGACTCGTTCGTCTCCAAGACCATCTCGATGAACCAGGGCATCGGCAAGGGCCAGCTCAGCTTCAGCAACGCCAGCGGCAACACCGAGGCGCAGTACGGCGCCTCGCTCTCCGTTCAGTACCAGACGCTGAACGTGGGTGTGGGCGGGTCAGGATCATTCCAGTACTACAAGCAAAACGGCTGGGCTACCGCACTGCAGAACGTGCAGGTTTCCGCCGAGTCCATGCCCGCCGGCGTGGCGGATACCTCGGCCTGGGTCGGCAGTTTGAGCAATATGTTGAAGGACGAGGCCAAGTCCGAAGTGCCGCCGATGGGCAGCCTGCCCAAGGATCCAGGCGTGAAGTTGCCCGAACCGGTGGGTGACGCCCATGCGCTGCAGGAGCCGCCGGACTCGGCGTTCACCTCCTACGCCCAGTGGAAACAGTATCAGCAGGACAAGAAGAGCGCCAATGACGAGGACGAGCTGGAGCGCCAGCGCCAGCGGGTCGATAGCGAGTCCATCAGCATTGATGACGGAGACTGGCTACTGCAAGCAGGTCAGGGCGATGCCTACCTCCAGCTCATCACCGAACTGGACGACCTGAAAGAGCGCGCCAAGCAGCCTCCAAAGCCACCCCAAGCCGGTGACGAGCGTGACAGCAACCTCGTGCGTTTCGACAAGATGTACGTCAATGGCTTCGAGACCTTACCCTACGACGCCGTCATCCCCCAATTACGCCCCAACCTGGACATACCGGGCGTCAGCAAGGGTATTGGCAGCTTTCCCAACTTGATGGAAATCATGCTGGTGACTGAAAAGCTGGGCCGACTCGATTCCTACCTGCGCTTTCTGGCGAATATGTCGGCGGTCAGCAACGTCACGCCCGAGATGAGTATGCGCTACCACCAGTTCTTTCTGAAGGCCTCGGCGCGCGCCTACGACCTGGTCGCCCTGGTGCTCGGCCAGGGCGCCGACCTGACGCCCGCCGTGCTGAACGGCTACAAGCGGGCCATGCTGGGCACCGCCAGTACCCGGGCAAAGAGCGAGTTGTACACGGCCTTGCAGGACATGGACTATTACGACTACGTGCACCTCTTGCTCGAACCGGAGCGAGGTCGAGCCTGGACGGCTGCTCCCGGCGGCTACCTGCCGTTACGCTGGAATGCCAACGGCGAAGCGCAATTGCTTACCTGGAACACCTTGAAGACAGACGGCGATGACGTCACGGCGGTGGACTTCGGCAACCCCAATGCCGATCCGCTCTCGCTCTACCGTGGCGCCAAGGCCATCCAGACTCCGTGGTATCCGGTCTACATCTTCAATCAGGCCAGCGCGCCCGTGCTGGTGTTCGTCCAGCACTTCGGCGCCTACCAGGTGATCCACGGCGCCAACTGGACAGTGAAGCCCATTGATTGGATGAACCAGAGCAGTACTGACGTCACGCCCGCGCTGAATCCCAAGTATCCGCAATACCAGGTGTTGG
Organism: Pigmentiphaga sp.; assembly: GCA_041678365.1. Lineage (GTDB taxonomy): Bacteria > Pseudomonadota > Gammaproteobacteria > Burkholderiales > Burkholderiaceae_B > Pigmentiphaga. Next base: position 9,166 of record JBAYOI010000002.1, read on the forward strand.
GCGGGGAAAGCACGTACCCGCTCCCGTTCCCCTATCCCCCCTCCAAACCGATGCGCGAGGTGGTGGCTGGCCGCGCCAACTCCTTTTTGAACCACATGAGCTGGGCGTACTCCGTCAACTTCCCGCAGTCAGGCAGCGACCCCATGCGCCTGCGCAAGTTCAACGCGCTGATACTTGCCCCGCAGCCCAGCGGCATTCTCGATTTGGACTACATGATCCGGGGTAACACGTTCTCGGTCGCGCTTCGCTACGTCAGCGACGCCACGCTGGACCATTACGCCGACGCCAGCTATAGCGCCTTCCGCCCGCGCAACAATCCTTCCGCCCGGCGCCTGGTGCGGCGCATGGATACTGGCGCCATCGTGGACATCGCCCAGGATATGCCGGGCGGAGAGGCCTACGTGATGCTGCTGCCGCTCAATGCCATGACCGGGGGAGACAGCCTGCAGCACGCCTTCAACTACGCGCCTGAGCGCAGCGCGTTGGACGTCGTCAGCCCCAGCAGCCTCGACCTCATCAACAAGCTGGCCGTGTTGCTGGAATGAGTGGGTGTTGGTGTCGTCATCGTCAGGCGAGCGCTTCTTAACCGGCGCTGGGGGGTGGGCCGTCATCGCGGCGCTCGCGGCGGGCGTGCCTACGCCGCGCCCACTCTACTTGATTACCGCGAACCACGCCGGATCCGCGGCGAGGATGACCGCGCCAATCAGTGAAAGAATCGTTGCGAGCAGGACGGGTCCATCGAAGGACTCCAGTTCGGGATTGAGGAGGCGGGCAAGCCAGACTCGCATGACCAGTGAGGTTCGCTGTAGCGGTATGACGAGCGATGCCGGGGCGATGGCGAGCGCCATGTACACGAAAATTTGCGATACGGCCGCCATGATGCCGGAAATCGAGTACCAACTCAGCGTTGGGCGTGACATGGCTAGCGAGTGCTTCAAATCGCCCCGCCACATCACCAACGCCACCACCACCAGCGTTGCAGCGGTGTAGGCCACCGCGGCGCCGGCCAGTCCGCCCGCCATGCCGTTGCCCTCGATCATGGCTTGACGGACCAGAATGGGACTGGAGCCATACGCCAGCGCGGAGAGGATGGCGTATAAGTACCCTTCTCCCAATTGGGGGCGGAAGCCGGCGCTTGGGCGTGTGGGCTCCTGGCTGGCGACTCCCGCTTTGGCGGCGGAGGGGGCGTGAGGCCGAGCAGCGAGCATGGGTGCGGCAAGGAGCAGCACAATACCGACGATATGCGGTGCCGTCAGCCGTTCGCCGAGGAACAGAACGGCCAATACCAGCGTGATCAGCACGCTGGTTTGCTGGACGGGGCCGACCAACACCGTGCCCATGGCCCGCGTGGCGCGGTAGTTGCAATAACGGCCAAAGCCGAAGTGCAGCAGGCCTGCGCCGGCAAACAGCAGCAAGGAGCGTAGCGGAAACGTTTGCAACGGCTCGCTGCCGCCCGCCGCCAGGGCGGCGATCCAGACCAGCGCCGCGCCCAGCACCAGGGTGACAACCATGGCTTGGGTCAGCGTACCACCGACAATGCCGCGACGAAGGGTCGCGTTATTCACGGCAAACGTGAACGCGGCAAGGAGGGCAAGAACGGTTGGAAGAATCATGAGGCGCTGTCGGAGGATAGAGGGCGGGGCGGGTTGGCAATCATGTTGGCCTTTGTGCCTGCCGCGCCTTTTTGTCGGCATTCGGCTAAGGTGGGCTGCCGATTGGAAAGTCCGCTATTGTGTCTGCCGAAAATGCACAAACCCAGGCTGGGAAAAATTGGCGCGCAAGTGATCAACAAAGCACTGGACCGCCCGGGGCAATGCGGCGCTCCACGGTCGAATTGCATACAAACCCTCTGCAAAATAGCCTTTGGGCGTCCAGTCTGGCAGGACGATTTGCAACAGGCCTTTCTCTACATCCTGCCAAGCGCTGAAATCCGGCAGCAGCGCAATGCCCAAGCCATCGCGCGCCGCGTCTCTTAAGACCTCGCTGTTGTTCGCTTTGAGCGGGCCATCGACAGACACGGTGATGGTGTTGGTCGCGTCATCCGCGGCGGCGTGATGCTCAAACGTCCAGAAAGTGCTTCGTTGATCGCGCCGGTAAAGCAGGCAAGGGTGTTCGACCAGTCCGGACGGGTGATCCGGCGCAGTGTGTTGGTGCAGATAGTCTTTACTGGCAACCAGCAGGGAACGGCTTGCGCAGAGTTTCCAGGCGATATGAGTGTCTGGCAGGCTTTCGGCATGGCGGATGGCGAGATCGAACCCTTCCTTGGGTAAATTGATGAAGCGATCCGTCAGCTCAACTTCAAGCTGGACCTCCGGAAAAGAGCGAATGAAGGGGGCCAGCATCGGTGTCAGTACCTGCCTGCCTAACGCCACGGGTGCGGTCACCCGAACTACGCCGCGCGGTTGTCCGGACAAATCTTTCACTTGTGCAATGCTTTGCTCAATGCGATCCAGTGGCAATTCGCTATCCATGACCAATTGTAAGCCTGCTTCGGTCAGGTCGACAGATCGAGTGGTTCTACGTACCAGAGGCAAGCCGATATGTTTTTCCAGTTCATTTATTCGTGTACTGACTGACGCTTTGGACAGGCCCAGGCGTTTTGCAGTTTGTGTGAAGCTCCGGGTCTGGGACAACACACGTAGTAGCTTCAAATTGCCGAGATGGTTGAGCAGAAAGTCAGGCATGGCTTTCCTTTGTTACGGAGAAATCTACATTGTTCGATATTTTGAACAATGTTATCAGTATTTGGCGGGTTTTCGTGACTAATGTCACTCCTTATACTGAAGCCACTGAGCCAACAGCTGCGGCTCTTTCAATTTCTTTCTGTGAACATTCTTTCCATCCAAGGTTGATATGAATACGCTCGAAACCGCTGCCGCTGGCAACGCACTCTCTATCAGGGCTCATTGGATCAGCGGCCAAGAGGCTGGATCTTCCTCCGAGCGCAGGTCTGATATTTACAACCCGGCCTTGGGAAAGGTGATTGCTCAAGTTGCACTGGCAGACAAGGCGCGCGTTGATGAAGCCGTGCGATCTGCGCAGGTGGCCTTTCCCGCATGGGCCAGCACGCCGCCGCTGAAGCGGGCGCGCGTCCTGTTTCGCTTCCTGGAACTGCTGCATCGGGACCGAGATTTGTTGGCGGAAATGATTACGACTGAGCATGGCAAAGTCCTCTCCGATGCACAGGGTGAAGTTGCCCGAGGCATTGAGATTGTTGAGTTTGCTTGTGGCATCCCGCAATTGTTGAAAGGGGACTACACCAGTCAAGTTGCCGCTGGCATGGACAACTGGGTGGTCAGAGAGCCGTTGGGTGTCATCGCGGGCGTTACGCCCTTTAATTTTCCGATCATGGTGCCAATGTGGATGTTCCCGGTGGCACTTGCCGCGGGCAACTGCTTTATTCTGAAACCCAGCCCGATCGACCCGAGCCCTTCTCTGCATCTTGCTCGCCTGTTGCAAGAAGCTGGTTTGCCGGATGGCGTGTTCAACGTGGTACAGGGGGATAAAGACGCCGTTGATGCTTTGTTGGAGCATGATCTGGTCAAGGCGATTTCCTTTGTTGGATCAACGCCTATTGCCAGCCAGATCTACGAGAAAGGCGCTCGATATGGAAAGCGGGTACAAGCGCTGGGCGGTGCAAAGAATCATATGGTCATCATGCCGGATGCCGATGTTGAGCAAAGTGTCGACGCCTTGATTGGCGCGGCTTATGGTTCAGCGGGAGAGCGCTGCATGGCTACCTCAGTAGCGGTATTGGTAGGCGGCGCTGCCGAGCGCATCATGCCGGTTTTGATCGAGCGTGCCAAGACGTTGAAAGTGCGCCACGGCGTGCATGACGATGCAGAGATGGGACCGATTGTTTCGTCAGCGGCATTGCAACGAATCCAGGGCTATATCGAAGCGGGCGTCAACGAAGGCGCGCAGTTGCTGGTGGATGGTCGCGGGTTTGACGCAAGCTCAGCGGGAGAGGGGGTAGAGAACGGCTTCTGGATTGGTGCGACTTTGTTTGATCAAGTCACGCCTGAGATGAAAATCTATCAGGAAGAAATCTTCGGGCCAGTACTATCCTGCGTGCGCGTGGCGGACCTGGATGAGGCAATCACACTGATCAATGGCCATGAGTTTGCCAACGGCGTCAGTTGCTTTACTTCGGATGGTCGTACGGCAGATGTGTTTGGAAAACGGATTGAGGTGGGCATGGTTGGCATCAATGTGCCGATTCCCGTGCCAATGGCCTGGCATGGATTTGGCGGCTGGAAGCGCTCGCTGTTTGGAGATATGCATGCTTATGGCGAAGAAGGCGTCCGCTTCTATACGCGTCAGAAAAGCATTATGCAACGTTGGCCAGCGGCAAAGATCAAGGGCGGAGCTGAATTTGCCATGCCGAACGTACAGTAATCAAGAAGCTGTTTCCCCGTTGCAAGCCTCGTTCTGTGGGGCGGTGCGATGCGTTTTTCTTTAATCGCCTTCAGATGCTGCGCTGTTGTCGGTATCTGAAGGTTGCCAGCCCAGCCCAATGCTGATGGACTTGGCGGCCAAGAGCAGTTTTTTGCAGGGCGCGGAATCCAGGCTTAGATCAACGCTGCGTGCTTCACCAAGCAATGTCATGACGGCTACAACCGCCCCTTCATGATTGAAGAGCGGAGCAGACATTCCGGCAAACCCTTCGTACAACTGACTGTCTGAAAATGCTACGCCGGTCTGTCGAATTTTCTCTACCGCCTCTTCTGCGCGCTGACGCAGTCCGGCTCCGTATGAGGTCTCTCGTCTAAGGATGGCGGCTGTATCCGTTTGGGGGAGATAAGCAAGAAATACTCTTCCCGTGGCTGGGGCCAATAAAGGGAGCACGTGCCCAACTCGGATGGACATTGGAATGCTCAGGTTTCCATCCAGCTTGGCCACGATGACGGGTCCTTCATTGCTCCACACACTCAAGTGCACGGATAGTCCTGTGGCGTTGCGAAGCTCTTCCATTGGCGCCCTGGCGAGTTCAACGACGTCCAGCTGCCGTATGACGGAAAGACCGAGCTGGATTGCGTAGGGGCCAAGGCCATACCTGCCTGTGATCGGATCTTGCGCTACGAGACCGGCATCACAGAAGCTTACGAGATAGGGATAGACCTGACTTGGGGGCATTTCAACAGAGTCTGCCACCATCTTGAGTGGAATTTTTCCTTCCGCCTTCTCCAGTACCCGAATCACTTTGAATCCGACGTCGATAGAGCGGATGCGCCGTTTTTCACGGCCTTTCGGGCTTTCCTTGTTATTCATAACTCTCGAATAAAAGTGCTGAAATCGGAGCTTTATGGATAAAAGCTAATTTCATTTGTAATTAACGCATTATGTGCTGTGAGAACTTAATTCCACGCTAAGGTTATTGTAGCAATTCTAATTCTCCTGAGCGTGGGTGCCTCCGTGTCAGCCGGGCGCCGCGTCGATGTCGCTTTGATAAGGCCAGGAATAGCAATTGGGTTGTCTTGCCGACCAAGGGGGCTGAGATCTTCCACCTCCCTGTAGGCGCTTGTTAAGGAGCTTTTGGGCGCCCATTCTTTAGCGCCTCAATCATCTTTCTCCAATGGTGTTCTTAGTTAATGATTAGTCATTGACTTATGCAATGAGTTTTTATACGATGCGGTTGCTGGATAAAAATTAATTCCTAATTGGACAAAGGAGACGCACCATGGAGACGCGCCCCGCTTTTCGTACTAACAGAGCCGTCGCTGCATCAGCGCTAGTTTTTGGTCTGCTCGTCAGCACAAATGCTGCTGTTGCCAGCTCTGCTTTTGACACTTATCCCGAAAGAGAAATAACCCTGATCATGCCAATGCCGCCCGCGGGTCCAACAGACCAGCTCGGGCGGCTGTTGGCCGATCACCTGGGAAGGCAGTTGGGCAAGCAAGTCATCGTGGCGAATCGGCCGGGGGCGGGCGGTGCAGTGGGAGCCACAGCTGCGGCCCAGAGCCCGGCGGATGGTTATACGCTCTTGTTCGGCAATAGTGCAGCGTTGGCAGGGTCGCCCGCTATTTATAAGAACCTGGCCTATGATCCAGTCAAATCATTCAAGCCCATCAGCCCTATTTCGACCGGTCATATGGTGATTGTCGTTGGCGCGTCGTCTCCGATTCATTCGCTCAGCGATTTGGTTCGGCTGAGCAAGGACAAGCCTGGCACCTTGAATTACGGATCGGCTGGGAATGGAAGTCCGTTGCATATCGGGGGAGAGCTTTTGAAGATGCGCTCCGGTGCCGATCTCACGCATATTCCATACAAAGGGGGCGCCCCCGCGTTGCTTGGATTGCTGTCGGGAGATGTGCAGATTGGCATTGATCTTTTGCCCCCTCTTTTGCCCCATCTTGAAACGGGAAAGATCCGAGCGTTGGCCGTTGCGGGCCCAGACCGGCTACCTATGATTCCTGATGTGCCCACGGCGGCTGAAGCAGGAATTCCTGGAGTGGAACTTAATTTGTTTACTGCTTTGGTGGCGCCAGCGGGCCTTCCTGAGCCAATCGCCAAGAAGCTGAATGACGCGGTCAAAAAGATTTTCAACACACCCGAGTTCAAAGAAGTAGCAGATCGGAACTCCTTCTTCTTGGCGGAAACCGGGTCCTTGGAAGAAGCGGAACGGTTCATACAGGAGCAAGTGGCGCAGTGGGCCGAATCAGTTGAAATTGCTAACGCGAGGGTTGATTAATGTCTAGCAGTGATCGTGTAATTATTGTGGGTGCGGGGCCGGTGGGAGTAACGACGGCACTTTTGCTGGCTCAGGCGGGTGTACCCGTTCTGTTGTTGGAGGCCGAAGACGCGCCGCTTATTGACTACCGGGCATCAACTTTTCACCCTCCCACACTCGATATGCTTGAGGACTCGGGAATAACCAGCGGGCTGTTGTCGATGGGGTTGAAGTGTCCCATCTTCCAATACAGAGACCGTAAGGAAGGGCTGATGGCGGAGTTCGATCTTGCTTTGCTCGCAAATGATACCCGCCACCCCTATCGTTTGGCTTGTGAGCAATTCAAGCTCGTTGCTTGGGTGCTTGAGCGCTTGGAAGCGTTCAACAATGTCGACATCCGTTTTGGCAATCGTGTCGTTGACGTGATTCAAAAAGCAGGGATCGTTGAAGTAAAAACAGAAGGAAAAGGTAAAGAGCAGGTTTTCTCTGGTAAGTGGCTGATTGGTGCTGATGGGGGGCGTAGCTCTACACGGAGTGCGCTGGGGATCACGCTGGAGGGAGTGACTTATCCTGAACGGTTTGTGGTTGCTGGAACCAAGTCAGACTTTCGTGAAGTCTTTCCTGATATCTCCAATGTTAATTACATTGCAGATGCTGACGAATGGGTAATCCTGCTCAAGATTCCCGACGTGTGGCGTTTCATTACGCCGGTGCATGGGGTAAGCGATGAAGTCGCAGTATCCGATGCGTTTCTCCAGGCCCGCCTGCAAGGGTTTGCGCCCAGGGCTGATCTGTACAAAATAGAAATGCGCGCCGTTTATCGAGTTCACCAGCGCGTTGCCAATAAATTCAGGGTCGGCAACTGTTTCCTCGCAGGGGATGCCGCGCACTTAAATAATCCCATTGGCGGGATGGGCCTCAACAGCGGATTGCATGACGCGGTAGAGCTGGTGGGCAGACTTTTGAAAGTGATGCGCGGGCAAGCCGATGAAACTCTCCTCGACGGATACGAGGAAGTCCGTAAACCGATCGTGGTTGACGGACTGCTTGCACAGACTGAGCAGAATAAGAAGGCGATGGAAGCGCGTGATCCCAAGGTTCGGGATGCGAATAATGCGCGATGGCGCAACCTCGCTCATAACCCGGAGCTTGCCTACCAGCATCTTTTGAAAACTTCAATGATCGAACCGCTTCGCTCCTCAGCGAGGTCTGAGGCCAAATTGGTGGAGTGATGAAAAAAGCGTCGCTTTTGATTGACAACAATGATGTCTGGGCGGCTGATGGGCGTACTTTCGACCGGCTAAATCCGCTGACTGGGGAGATTGTCTCTCGATCAGCTGCCGCGACGAAAGAAGACATGGAAGGAGCGGTCCAAGCTGCCGCTACCGCATTTCTTGGCTGGGCGAAGGTGAGTCCTGAGGAGAAGCGCCGGTTACTGATGAAGTCGGCTGACGTACTGGAGTCTCATCAGGAAGCGTTCCAGGATGTGATGCGTGCCGAGACGGGGTGTACTGCGAGTTGGGTCGCGTCCAATGTGCGCTTGGGCGCTTCCATGCTGCGGGAAGCGGGGGCGATGACTACACAGCTTGGTGGCGAAGTTATCCCCGCAAACCGCGCGAACACCTTGGCGTTGGCGATCCGGCAACCTGTCGGCGTCGTGCTGGGCATTGCGCCATGGAATGCGCCGGTGGCGCTTGGTATACGGGCTGTGGCTTCCGCAATCGCTTGCGGAAATACGACGATCTTGAAGACTTCGGAGTACTGTCCTGCCACGCATCGGCTCATCGGCTCGGTTTTTCAAAAGGCGGGATTACCAGCCGGAGTTTGCAATATTTTAAGCAGTGCGTCAGAAGACGCCGCCTCAATTGTTCAGTACGCCATCGAACACCCCGCGGTGCGTCGCGTCAACTTCACTGGGTCCACACACGTCGGTAAGGCGATTGCGCAAGTGTGTGCAAAACAACTTAAACCCGTGCTGTTGGAGCTTGGCGGGAAGTCGCCGCTCGTTGTGCTGAACGATGCAAATATTGATGACGCCGTCAACGCCGCATTGTTTGGCGCATTCAATAACCAGGGACAGATATGCATGTCTACCGATCGAATCATTGTCGATGAGTCGATCGCTGACGAATTCGTTGCTCGTTTTTCTGCTAGGGCGCGCAATATCAGAGCGGTTGGTTTGCCAGTGCAGGGCGGAAATTATGGGTCAATGATTAGCGATCATGCGGTAAAGCGCGCCGTTGCCTTGACCCAAGATGCCATAGAGAAAGGGGCCAGGCTGGTTGTGGGCAATGAGTGCGCGGGTTCAACAATGAATGCAACCGTATTGGATCACGTGACGCCATCCATGGCGATTTATCACGAGGAGAGTTTTGCTCCTGTAGCTGCTGTCGTTCGAGTTGCGGGAGAGGACGAAGCCGTGCGCGTTGCCAATGACACTGAGTATGGTTTGGTTGCATCGGTTTTTACTCAAGATACTGGGCGCGGACTTGATGTCGCCAGCCGGTTGCAAACAGGGATTTGTCATATCAACTCATCGACCGTCTACAACGAGCCTCAAATGCCTTTCGGTGGGACGAAATCTTCTGGTTACGGGCGGTTCGGAGGTCGGTCGGTCATGGAGGAGTTTACCGAGCTTCGCTGGGTAACCATTCAAGCGAAAGCACTTGAATACCCGTCTTTGGAGTGTGGAGACAATGGTGGATAAATCAAGAAGATCAGTGGCGCAGGCATACTTGCAACACTTGGCGGCGCGTGGTGTGGATTACGTGTTTGGCAATGGCGGAACGGACTTTGCCCCTATTGCTGAAGCCGTTGCGCTTGCCCGCTTGAGTGGGAGCAAAATTCCGGTTCCTGTCACTGTGCCGCATGAAAATGTGGCAATGGGAATGGCGTACGGATACACCCTCGTTACAGGGCGACCGCAGGCAGTCATGGTTCACGTTGGTGTTGGTACAGCGAACTGTGTCAACAATGTTTATAACGCGCATCGGCAGCGTATCCCGATTCTTCTTACTGCGGGCCGGACCCCAGTTCTTGAGTCTGGCCAACTGGGAAGCCGGAATAACTTCATCAATTGGGCCCAGGAGATGTTTGATCAAGCGGGAATGCTGCGGGAGCTTGTCAAATGGGACTATGAGCTGCGCCGACCGGAGCAGGTGTACACCGTTGTGGATCGAGCGTTGTCTCTGCTTAAAAGTGAGCCGCAAGGTCCCGTGTATTTGACCTTGCCTCGTGAGGTATTGGCAGCTGAAATGCCCGAGGAAAACGTTGTTGCGCAGCCTATCTCAGCTGCGACTCCCCCCCATGGAGATCCCGAAGCGCTTCAGAAAGTGGCAACGCTTTTACGAAATGCCCAGAATCCGCTCATTATTACCCAGGATGTGGGACGAACTGAGAGGGGGTTTGCGGCACTTTCTGAACTCGCGGAAGCGTTTGCGATACCTGTCGTCGAGTACCGGCCTCGCTATGCATCGATTCCTACTTCTCATCCGATGCACAGTGGTTGGGACCCTAATGCTCTTCTCCCGTCTGCTGACGTCGTGCTCGTTCTCGAGGCTGATGTGCCGTGGATACCAGGGCAGGTGCAACCGCGTCAAGGCGCGACGGTCATTCATATCGGTATTGATCCTCTCTATGCCAATTACCCAATCCGCGGATTCAGAGCCGATATTTCCATTATGGCCGAACCGGCGGCAGCTCTACAAACCCTGCACAACATGATGGGACAGTTAACCGATGTTGAGCGTCGGGTTCGGGATCAGCGCTACGTACGGATTTCGAATGATCATCAGACCAGAGTGAAAGAGAGGGGCCTTCTTGATCTTAAAGGCATGACAGCGGCGTGGCTTAGCCGGTGCATCAATGCAGTGCGTGACGACGACACGGTGTTGGTTAACGAATACCCGCTCGTCTTGGAAGAGCTGACGCATACGAATTACGGCACTTTTTTTTCTCATTCGCCGGCTGGGGGGCTTGGCTGGGCTACGGGGGCGGCTTTGGGAATAAAGCTTGCCAATAAAGAAAAGACCGTCATCGCTACTGTAGGGGATGGCGCTTATATGTTTGGTAACCCCACGCCGACGCATATGGTGAGTCGAATGATGGAGCTGCCCATTCTTTGGATCGTCTACAACAATCGACGCTGGGCCGCAGTGCATAGGGCGACGATGTCTCTTTATCCGGATGGTGCCGCTTCAAAAGCGAGTGAGGATCCTCCATTCGCTAATCTTGGGCCCGAAACCGACTATGAAAAGATTGTCGAAGCGTGTGGCGGGTATGGCGAGCGCATTGATAGGCCTGAGCAGCTTCCTGATGCGCTGCAACGAGCGCTGCACATCTTGAGAACAGAGAAGCGTCAAGTCCTGCTGAACGTGATAGCAGATATTTCCTATGACCGGACCAGTTAGTGGGGCGCTTCAGGTTTTTGGAGTTTTTTTAACGGAAGAATAAGGAATAGCAATGAGACTTTGTAGCTACATTCATAATGGTAAGGCGAGCTTTGGCGCCATTCATGAAGCAGGTGGAATCGTCGATCTGGGTGAGCGATTAAAAGAATGCCCGAGTTTGCTTGACTTGGTGCGAGCCAATGCGCTTGATAAGGCCCAAGAGGTGCTGAACGCAAACGTGGCGGATTTTAATGAAGAGGATGTTCAGTTCATTCCGCTCTTTTCGGAAACAGTCAACATCCATTGTGTGGGCCTTAACTATGCTGCACACACCGCCGAAGCGGGCATGAAGCAGCCGGGATTCCCCCGTACGTTTTTTAAGATTCCGCCTTCACTCGTCGGGCATCGACAAGCGTTGAAACAGCCTACGCTCTCACACCAATTTGATTTTGAAGGTGAGCTTGGTGTGGTCATTGGCAAACCCACGCGCGAGGCTACGCTCGAGAATGCCATGGAGTCGGTGTTTGGCTATACCTGCTTCATGGATGGATCGGTCAGGGACTACCAACTTGAGCGAACACTGGATCAGGGTAAGAATTTTTACCGATCAAGTTCCATGGGACCTTATCTGGTCACGGCGGATGAGGTCGGAGATATACGGAACTTGACGCTTTCGACTTATGTTTCAGGTGAGCGGATGCAGCACACCACATTCGACAAAATGATTTTTCCCGTTCCGGTGCTGATTTCATATTTGAGTGGAATATCAGAGCTATTGCCTGGAGATGTGATTGCTACAGGTACGCCGGAGGGAGTGGGCTTCAAACGTACCCCGCCGCGCTGGCTGAAAGCGGGTGATACCGTCGAGGTTGTCATCGATAAAGTTGGCACACTTAGCAACGCTATTATCAAGTGAAGAAAATGAACGTATTACTTCCAGACGCTATACAAATGTCCAACCTTACCTCAAGGTTCTATGCTGAACTCGATGATCGGAACTATGAAGGGGTGCTTTCCTGCATGGCGTCCGATGGCGTTTGGGTACGGCGGGGTCAGGAGGTGGTGGGGCACGAGGCGATTGCCGAAGCGCTGCGCTCTCGTCCCAACAACTTTCATACTTGTCATCTGGTGACCAATGTGCAAGTTGAGCAGTTTGATGAAGAGCATGGCCGTGTCAGGTTTTACATGACGGGCCTTCCCTATATTGGAGAGCTTCCACCCGGGGAGTACGTGCCTGCGCCGAGTCCACATATTCTTGCTTTGTATCACGACATGATGGTTAAACGTGACGGACGTTGGTATATCGCAGAGAAGCGACTGCTTCGCACTGCTTACAAGGACAGTCTGCAACTGCCTTAGCTGGGCGGTCAGGTATATCAAGAAAGATGGAGTGACCATGTCATCAAAACCCTTTCCAGAGTATGAGTATCTCGGGCTGCCGACGTATATGGCCGACGTAGCTGAAAAGAGCGTACAAGCGCCAACGTCGCGAGTTCTTGATATGGGCGACGAAGTGCGCCCGACACACATTTCTCACCTTGCCTTGGCGACCACCAATTTCGAGGCCATGGCTAACTGGTGGCAAACGGTGTTGAATGCCAAACCGTCACTGGATGCCGAAGGCATGCGGTTTATGGCGTTCGACCACGAGCATCATAAGGTTGTAATCTTTGAAATGAAGGGATTGATGCAGCGTACGGGCCCACAGCATCAGTTTTGCGGCATGCATCACATTGCCTTCACCTACGCGTCATTTGAAGACCTCGCCACTACCTACTTGAGGTTGAAGGAAGCAGGGATAACGCCTTGGCGTGCCATCAATCATGGTACTTCTTTTGCCCTGGACTATCACGATCCGGACTTCAATACTTGTGAATTGCAATGCTCTTGTTTTCCCGGTGAGCAAAGGGAAAAGCAACCCTTGAATGAGTGGCTCGCGACCGGGGCTTTTAACCGAAATCCTATTGGAGTTCTGTTCGACATGGAGGAAGCAATCAAAGCATATGAGCGTGGCTTTGATGTGGCTGAAATCGTTTCACCCTATGTTATGAAAGTTGGGGAGCACACTCGCGAAGAGCTTGCGTTAAGGCGGATGGCCTCCCCAGGTGGTAAGCGTAAGCCATCAGAGTAAGCGGCCCCGCTTCAAGGCGAAACTGTGGAGCTGGGCGATTAGTGTTTGGACTGTAGTTCCACAGTAGGGCCCCTGGAGCTGAGATGTATGAGCGCTGAGCGCCCCGTAAAACTAGGGGCCGCTCAGTGTTTTTTTATTCAGCCTGCCGCAAATCCACATCCAGCCGGGCGTAGGCATCGATCTCCACGCTCAGTTCCGGAAAGACCAGGGCCTGGACGCCAACCAGTGTCGAGGCGGGCCAGGGCGCTTGGCCAAAAAAGTCGCGCCGGGCGCGCCCCACTTCGCCTTTGTCCTCAATATCCGTCACATAGACAACCAGCTTGGTGATGTTGTGAAGGTTGCCGCCCGCCGCTTCCAGCAAGGCCTGTATCTTCCGCAATATCTCCATCGTTTGCGCATACACGCCCAAAGGCTCGCCTGCCTGTGCCGCTTGCTGGCTGGCGGGGTGGGCGGTTTGCCCGGACAGGATGACCTCCTGCCCGACCACCACGGCGTTCGACCAAGTGGCCTGCGGCAAGTCAGGAACGCTGCTGCAAATGACGCGCTTGACCGGTGTGCTCATGCCGTTGCCGCTGCGGGTTGTTCAGCCGCCAGTTGCTGCTGGGCGAGTTTGCGCAAATGGCGGCGCAGGCGGACCAGGCCAATATCGTGCTGGTAGAGCGATTCATACTGGTTGGAATCCAGGTCCATGTCTTCCAGCACCACACGATCCTGCTCCAAGACGGCCCAGTGGCGGGCTTCGAGGCGATTCTGGTAGAGAAAGCGCCAGGTATCGCGCTGCCAGCCTTTGGGCTGTTTGCGAATGCGCCAGTGGAAGACCGCGGCCAGGTCCTTGCTGATCGGGGTGAAGCTGCCCAGGATGATGAAGTGCCCGCCGGGGCCGCCGGATTTCAGGTAGGGCAGTTCCAGGCGCAGCCAGTGGATGCCGGTGTCGCCCCATTGCGACCAATCGAAGTTCACATTGCGCTGGCCTTCTTTCTCAAAGATGAAGCCGTTGTCGGTGTCGCGGATGACGAAGTCGGCCGTGCTTTCGCCCTCCGCCATGGAGTGCGATTGCTTGTGCAGGAAAGTGCCATGCATCGGGTCCATGACGTTGTCGAGCACATAGCGGTAATCCGTTTTCCATTCGGTATAGCACAGGAAGGCGCTGTATTCATCGTCATTGGTGATGACGTCAGGCAGTTGCAGCGGCGGGGCCTCGGCAACGGGTTCGCGGCTGTTGTACAAGAAAATGACCCCGGCCTTTTCTTCCACATGAAAGTGGAAAGTGGCTTGCGAGCCTTCCAGTTTGCAGCCCGGGCTGCCTGGCACCTTGGTTACAACGCCGTCGCAGCGCACCTCGACGCCGTGATAGGGACAGCGCAGGCGATCGCCGAGCACGACACCTTGAGACAGCGGCGCGGCACGGTGCGGACAGCGGTCTTCCAGCGCATGCACCGCGCCGTTGAAATCCCGCCACAGGGCGATGCGGCGCCCCAAGCGGCGCAGCTTGACGGGTTTGTCCTTGACGAAAGACGAAGGACAGACGGGATACCATAAATCTTTCAGGCCGATCTCAAGCAGCCTGTCGGCAGCATCGGCGGTGGTTTCAACGAGCTTGATCATTGCTTTTCCCTTCAATCTTTCGGGTAGGCCAGACGGGCCATGACGTCACAGTAGTTTTCTTCGGTCCAGCTTTCGCCGCCGGGCGTGGTGAGGCCACTATTATTTAAAGCCTGGACCAGCGCGGGCAGTTCCTCGATGCCGGAGGAAAAGGCCCTTTCAATTTCGTCGCCAAGCAGGCTCTCATAGACGGTGGGTTCGCGTTTGCGTGCCTGGTGCGGCTCCAGATAGCGTTCTGTCATCGTGTGCTTCCTATTGATTCAGATAAGGGTCCGGTTTACTGCCCGCCCTGACGGACGCGTTCACGGATGTGTTCGCGCACCGGCACGAAGTCATACGTGGGATAGCATTCCGTGGTGAAAACCCCCCAGGCGCGGCGTTCCAGCTCAAGGTTCACCGTCGGCAGTTTTTCCGGCGGCAGTTCAAGCGTCAGGATCTGCCCGAAGCCCATTGCCACCGTCCAGGAAACGATCCGGACGCCTTCGGGTGGAAAGGATTCCCACCAGTCCGATGCCTTCATGCGTGACTGCACGTCATCCAGTGTCAGGCCGGGATGGTGTTTGAGAACGAGGGTCAGCAACAGCGTGTTGGACGGGGCAGGGGCGGACATGGCAAGATCCTTGTGTGTCATGTTGATCAGTCAGCCTGGATGTTCATTTCCTGAACCAGGCGCTTGTACATCTCATAACTGGCATTTTTTGACCGGGTCAGCTGCTCGGGGCTTTCGGCTTGCGCCTCCGTGCCGATGGTTGCCATACGCGCGCGCACCGCCGGATCTTTCATGATTTCCTGCATATGGCCGTACAAGGTGCCGACCAGCTCGGGAGACATGCCCTTGGGGCCGAGCAGGCCTTGCCAGGACATCGGGTTCACGCCTTTGTAGCCAAGCTCTTCCAGGGTCGGGACATCGGCAAGCAGGGGAGAGCGTTCAGGCTGCGCCACGGCCAGCACCTTCAGCCGCCCGTTTTTCAAGTAACCCTCAACCGGACCATAGGGCACCCAGGCCAGCGGCAAGTGCGAGCCCAGCAAATCGTTGACGGCGGGCGCCACGCCCCGGTAGGGCACGTGCAGAATATTGATGCCAGCCGCCTTGTTCAGCATCTCCCCCACAAAGTGCATCGGAGAACCGTTGCCCGGGCTGCCGTAGCTCAATTTTTTGCCTGACTTGGCTGCCGTGACCACATCCTTCAGCGTATTGAAGCCAGTGTCATGGGCAGTGACCAGGAACAGTGGCACGGAGCCGGTCTGCATGATGGGGGTGAAGCCGTTGACCACGTCATAGTTCACCGCTTCCTTGAGAACGACCGGCGCGCTGGACAGGGTGCCGGGAGAAAGCAGCAGCGTATGGCCGTCGGGTTCGGCGTTGGAAACATAGGCGTTCCCGATCGAACCGCTGGCGCCGGGCCGATTGTCCACCAGCACCGACTGACCGACGCGGGCAGCCAGTTTTTCCGCCAGGGTGCGGGCCACGATGTCCGTGTCTCCGCCGGGCGGATAGGACACCACAATGGTGATGGGTTTGCTCGGATAGGTCTTTGCGTGAGCGACGCCTGCACAGGTTGCGGCGGCCAGCACGGCGGTAGCGAGCACAGCATGACGACGGGTCATTTTCATAAAAGTGCCTTTGGTGGATAAAGCCAATGAGGTGTTGCTTGGTTCACAGGTGGATTGATTTTTGTTCCAAATCAGAAACATCAGTTCTTGTGTGGAACGAATCAATCGTACTGAGCGAATTTATTGCCTCATATAGGGGGAAACGCTGGGCGGGTTTACCAGAGGCGTCCTTCGCCTTTCAAATATTGATTAGTCAATGGGTGAGTGCCGGAAAGGGGGGCGTGCTGCGAGGATGACGGCTGGCGTCGAGTCAAGGTGCACATAGTGCACTCTGCCTCATCCCTTCGTTGACCCTTCATTGCCCGGATTTCTAAGATGAATTCCGTGAGCAAGGAGATTGGTTATGTCGACGGTGATGTCAGAAGCCCTGGTGGTTGACGAAGCGGATGAGTTCCGCGTGTCCACCACTGCCTATCGCAGCAAGGCAATTTTTGAGCAAGAGATGGAGCACGTGTTCTACAAGACATGGATCTATCTTTGCCATGAAAGCGAAATCGCCAACCCCGGCGATTTCAAGTCCACGCAAATCGGCACCCGCCCGGTCATCGTCGCGCGCGAGCGCGATGGACAGATCCACGCCGTCCTGAACGTCTGTACGCACCGTGGCGCAACGCTGTGCCGCGAGGAAAAAGGCAATAAACGTACGTTCGTCTGTCCGTACCACGGCTGGGCCTTCCGCGCTTCCGGCGAACTGGTCGGCATTCCCGACGAGGCCCGCTATCCGGAAGGTTTTGACAAGTCCGTCAAGTCCTTGAAAAAAGTACCGCGCATTGCGTCATATGGAGGGCTGGTCTTTGCTTCCTTCAACGAGAACGTGGAAGACCTCGAAACGTTTCTGGGCGGCGCAAAGCAGCATATTGATATCTGGCTGCGCCGCGCGGCGGGAAGCAGCTATCGGGTGACGACGCCGCACAAATACTGTTTTGACGGCAACTGGAAGTTCCAGACGGAGAACGTCTGTGATGGCTATCATCCCGGCTTTGTCCACCGTTCGGCCTTCAACACCGTGCGCAAATTCGATGGCTCGTTCGAGAACCGCGCCCTGGATGTGGCGGTGCGGCCCGGCGGCTCAACCCGCGGCTACCCGGAGGGTCACGGTACGCTGGAAGCGGGCGCGCCGCTGGAGTCCGGCGGCATCGATCCGGCCATCCGAGAGGCCTACAACACGCAGCTCAAGGCGCTCTACGGCGAAGCGGGCGCCGCGGAAGCCTTGACCAACCGGCAGTTTCTGATTTTTCCGAACCTGGTGATTTTTGACTTCAACATCCGCGTCATCCAGCCCATCAGCCATGATGAGACCGAGGTGTATTCCTACCCCTTGATGATTGAGGGCGCGCATGACGACATCAACAGCAATCGGATGCTGGATGCGCAAACCCGAGTCGGCACGGCGGGGATTCTGTCCGCGGATGACCTGGATGTTTTTGCGGGCGGGCATCATGCGCTGAATGCCATCGGCTTTGACTGGGTGACCCTGAGCCGCGGCCTGGCGCTGGAGGAGGTCAAGCCGGACGGCGAGCGGGTGGGTGTGTACAGCGACGAGGTTCCTCAACGCGCCTTCTGGCGCAAATGGCGCTCGATGATGAGCGGCAGGCAGCTATCTGTTCATTGAGGAATCATCATGAAAAGCACGATTGAAAAATTGGTTTATCAAGAAGCCCGGCTGCTGGATGAAGGCAAGCTGGATGAATGGCTGTCGCTTTATGCCGAAGACGCCACGTACTGGATTCCCATGGATGACAAGGTGGACCCGCTGCAAGATGCGTCGATCATTTTTGACAACCACCTTCGCCTGGCGATGCGGGTCGAGCAGATTCAGCGCCAGTCCCGCGTGGCGCAAAACCCGCCTTCGCTGACCATGCGGATGGTGACCAATCTGGAGATTGATCAGGACACGGAAACCACCGCCTCGGCGCGCTTTTGTCTGCATCTGACTGAAGTGCGCGCCGGTGATTGGCGTCAGCGGGGCTTGGGTGAAATGCGCCAGCTTCCCGGTCATTGCCTGATCCAGGCGCGCAAGGAAAACGACGGCTGGAAAATCATCCACAAAAAGATTGTCCTGTTGAATCGTTATCAACCCATGGTGGGCCTGGCCTTTCTGGTCTAGCGGTAAAAAAAGGCCGACGCCCACGCCGCTTGGTTGCGAAGTGGGCGCTTTTGCCCCCCCTCATACGCTGTTCGTAGAACAAGAGAGCCTTTGCCTGGATGCGCAGGCGTTCACTGCCAGTGGCAGCGGACTTGGCAGAACGTTCTCTTCATTAATAAATCGAGAGACAACCATGAACTTCACTATCCGTTCCCATGCTGCCCGGGCAGCCGCAGGCGCTGCCGCCTTGGCTGCCGCGCTGGCCTTGCCCGCCAATGCCCAAAGCAACTATCCCACCCAGCCCGTGCGGCTGGTCGTCCCGTTTGCGCCGGGGGGCTCGTCGGATACCGCGACCCGTGTTCTGGCTGACACGCTTACTCAGAAGTGGGGCCAGACGGTGGTGGTTGAGAACAAGCCGGGCGCCAACGGTTCGATTGGCGCGATGCAGGTTGCCCGCGCCAGGCCGGATGGGCTGACCTTGCTGGTCACGCCGGTCTCGATCGGCACGATCGAGCTGTTCCTGAAGAATCCGGGCTTTGACCGGAACAAAGACCTGGTACCGGTCACGCAGTTCGCCAAAGGCGATTACGTGCTGGCGGCACACCCGAGTGTCCCGGCAAAAACCTTTGCCGAGTTCGTCGAGTATTCGCGCCAAAACCCTGAGAAAGTCTTCCACGGTTCGTTTGGCGGCGGATCCCGCCTGGCTTTCGAAGGCTTTGCGCTGGACAACAAGATCACGCCAGTCAACGTGAACTACCGGGGCGAGTCGCTGGCGCTGCAAGCCCTGATCGCGGGGGACGTGCAGGTGGTGCTGTCCACCTTGGTGGGTGCCAAGCCGTTCATCGAAGCCGGGCGGATCAAGCCCTTGGGCATCCCGTCCAAGGTCCGGACCCCGATTGCGCCGGACGTGCTGTCCGCCGATGAAAGCGGTGCGCCGGGCTTTTACGCCGATTTCTGGTTCGGCCTGATGGCGCCCGCGGGCACGCCGGACGCGGTGGTCAAGAAAATCGCCGCGGATTTTGGCGAGGTGCTGGCGCGCCCGGCAATCAAGCAGCGCTTCCAGGAACTGGGCCTGCTGGCTGTGTCGTCAACGCCTGAGGAATTTGCCGCGCTGATCAAGTACGAGTCTGAACGTTGGGTCGAAGTGGCCAAGCACGCTGAGATCGAGCCGCAATAAGTGCAGAGGAGTGCAATCATGCTGGCATTGAGAAAGGTGGAGGCGGGCGCGGGTGGCCTGGCTGTACAGTCCTGTGAGCCGCGCCTACCTGGCCTTTGCCCCCGCCGCCGCGCGCGCCACCATTCTTGACATGCTCAAGGCCCGCAAGGATCCGGAAAGCCTGCTGGCCCATGACAGCCGTTTCATCCAGGCGCTGCTTGAGCAGACGCGGGCCTGCGGCTATGCCTCGAACTTCGGCGAATGGAATGAGGAGCCGAAGTTTGGTGGTTATGCCATGCCGATCCGCAAGCCGAATGGCGAGGTGATGGTGTCGTTGAACGTCATTTTCCTGAGCACGGCCTTGAAGAACGAAGCCACGCGCAAACCCATCCTGCAGGCGCTGGCGGAGGCAGTGCGGCGTATTGAGACGGATTATGCGCGGGAGGTCGTCTGAGGAACGGCTGGCTCAACAGACTCTCAACGTCTGCCCGGTAATCCGGCTTTCCAAACAGCGCACATAGGCCAGCGCCACCTTACTGGCGGGAATCTGTTCGAAGCCGGGAAAGGCGGCGCGCTGGGGCGCGGGCGTTTCAATCACGATGCTGGGACTCACCACATTCAGGCGCAGGCCGGGCGGGAATTCAGTGGCCGCCGCCATTACCCATTTCTCAAGGCCGCCATTGACCATGCTCAATGACGAACCGCCGATGATGGGGTCGTCGCTGGTGGTGCCGGAGGTCAAGGTGACCGAGCCGCGTTCGCTCAAATAATGCCTGGCAAGCAAGGCCAGGTTGACCTGCCCCATCAGTTTGTCGATCAGGCCCAGGTGGTAGGGCGAGTCGGCCATCGGGGCGGCTTTGGCGGCGTCCAGCGGGAAAAACGCCGCCCGGCCTGCCGTTGAGATCACGGCGTCTACGCGCTGCAAGGTTTCAAACGCATGGCGAATCGAGTCCGGCTTGGCAAGGTCCAGCTCAAGATCCGCATCTTGCAGGCCGCCGGTGATGACTTCATGCTGGCGGGCGGCCAGCATCTCATGCACGGCCCGCCCGATGACGCCGCTTGCGCCAATCAGGAAAATTCGTTGTTGAAGCATCATTGTTCTCCTTGCGGGCTGGAAAACGTCTTGCCCGCCACCGCCCAGTTGTTGGGCGCAACCTCGTCGAACATGACGTAAATATGTTCGGGCGCGGCGCCGGTATGCCGGGCCACGGTCTGAGTGATTTCAGCGGCAATGGCGGCTTTGGCCTGGTCCGACCGGCCAGGCAGGAGTTCTATTTTGACAATGGGCATGAGGTGCTCGCAGTAAGTTAAGAGGGGAGAGAGGCATGGCGGAGCGGCGAGTACGCGGCAGCGTCCAGCGCGGTGGGCGCGCCCGTCATGATCTGGGAAAGGAGCCGGGAAGCGCCGCAAGCCATGGTCCAGCCTAGCGTTCCATGCCCTGTGTTGACGTATAGATTGTCAAGCGGCGTGGGGCCGATGAGGGGCACGCCATCGGGGGTCATGGGGCGAAAGCCGCACCAGGTTTCCGCACTGGCAAGATCGGCGGTGCCCGGAAAACGCGCATCGTGCATGGCGCGGAGCTGGGCCAGACGCTTTGCCTCTTGATGGGCGTTGAAACCATCGAACTCTGCAAAAGCGGTGACGCGGACCCGGTTGCCGAAACGGGCTACGGACATTTTGTCGTGGTCGTCGAGCAGCGCGGTTCGGACGCTGAGATCGGGATCCGTGAGCGTTGCGGTCAGGGAATAGCCTTTGACCGGATACACCGGAAGCTTGAGCACCTGCTTGAGCAGCGGCGCCGACCAGGCGCCGGCCGTCATCACGTAGGCATCGGCGTGGATCACGCCGCCGCTGGTCCGCAGGGCCTGTACGTTTTTGCCTCCGGTGTGGATGGCTTCCACGGTGGTGTTGAGGCGTATGTCAACGCCCCGCGCCGCCAGCTGTTCCGACAATTGGTGGCAGAAACGGCTACTGTCGCCGCTGGATTCGTCCGGCAAATGCAAGGCGCCGGTAAAGCGCAGTGTGGAGCGCGCCAGACCGGGTTCAAGCCGCAATAGTTGTGCCGGACTGAGCAGCTCGGCCCGTTGCCTGTCCTGGAGCAGGTGGGCTTGCAGGCGCTTGGCCCTTTCCCATTGCTCGGGCGTTTGCAGCGTCAGGGTAATACCTTCGTCGCGCTGATCAAACTGTAGCGGCAGTTGCTGGCGCAAGGCATGCCACTCGGCAATGCTGTAGCGCGCAAGCGCGACCATGACGGCCCGGTTCCGGGCGAACGCGGCGGGATGGCTATTCTGGAGAGCCATCAACAACCAGCGCCATTGGCCAGTTGATGCTTCCAGCTTGATGCGCAGCGGGCCTTGTGGCTGGAAAAAGCTTTTCATCGCGGTGCTCACGGCGCCGGGGGCTGCCCACGGCGCGCACAGACCCGCCGAAAGCTGCCCGCCATTGCCATGGCTGGCGCCGCGCGCCACCGCCGTCTCGCGTTCGATGACGGTGACCTGACAGCCCGCTTGATGGAGGTACCAGGCGCTCGTCAAGCCCAGCAGCCCGGCGCCGACTATGCAGACATGCATGGGGATACCCGCTTATTGTACGGAGATGCCGAATTGCTTGACGGTCTGTTCGTATAGCTTGAAGTCATTGGCGTTCAGTTCCGCCATGCGTTCGGGCGTGCCGCCTGCCGGGATGACGCCCATGTCCGCCATCTGCTTCAGGACTTTGGGTTCTTTCAGTCCCTCATTCAGCGCCGCATTGATTTTGTTGATGATGGCGGCAGGCGTTCCCTTCGGCGCAAACACGCCCCACCAGGCGTTCAGGGTGACGTTGTAGCCCGACTCTTGCAGCGTGGGGACCTTGGGCAGAACAGGCGTGCGCTCGGGAGAAGTCACCGCCAGGGCCTTGAGTTTGTCGGTCTCAACGTGCTGGAAGATGACGCCGGGTGTGACCACGGCAACCGGAATATGGCCGCCGAGCACGTCCGTCATCAGCGGCGCGTTGCCGCGATAGTGCACGGGTGTGGACTGGATGCCCGCGGCATGAAGCAGCATTTCTCCCACGACGTGCATCGGCGAGCCTGCGCCGGGCGTCCCATAAGAGAGGTTTTTACCGGCCTTGACCTGATCAACAAAGTTTTGAATGGAAGTGATGCCGCTGGCATTGCTGGCAACGAGGGCAAACGGTGACGTGCCCGTGTTGATGATCGGGGTGAAGTCATCAACGGCGTGGTAGTTGACGCCGGTGGGCAACACGTGCGGAATGATCGGATGCGTGTTTGGCGTGAACATCAAGGTGTAGCCGTCCGGCTCGGCGCGCGCCACATGGCTGGTGCCGATCGAGCCACCCGCGCCCGCGCGGTTTTCAACCACGACGTTCTGTCCCAGGCGTTTGGTCAACTGTTCCGCATATGGCCGGGCCAAAGCATCGGTATCGCCTCCGGCGGGAAAGGCAACCACCAGTTTGATGATTCGGTTCGGATAGGTGTCCGCAGTGTGACCCAGCGTTGGCGCGGTCAGGGCCAGCGTGGCGGTCAGGGCGGCAAGGTGTCGGCGTCGGAGGTTCATGAGAATCGTCCTTGAAAATGAGGTGAACAGGAAGCGGGGGTCAACTGGGTTGAAGAAGGATGCCGGGGTGTATGTCGGCCACGCTTTGGCAGCCACAGAAAGCCATGGTCAAACGCAGTTCTTCGTGCAAGAGCGCGATCGCTTGTTCAACCCCGGCTTGTCCGGCGGCGGCCAGCCCATATAAATGGGCGCGCCCCAGATGGACGCAGCGCGCGCCTTGGGCCAGGGCTTTCAGCACGTGCTGGCCGGTGCGCACGCCGCTGTCGAGGTGGACTTCAGCCTGATCGCCAATGCGCTTCACAATGGCGGGCAGGGCGCGGATGCTGCTGTCGGCGCCATCCAGCTGTCTGCCGCCATGGTTGCTGACCAGCACGGCGTCGGCGCCCGCTTGCACGGCAAGCGCGGCATCGTCGGCGTCCAGCACGCCCTTGATGATCAGCTTGCCGTCCCAGCGTTCGCGGACCCAGCTGACGTCGTCCCAGCTGACCTGGGTGGCCAACTGCTCGGCGGCCCATTGCGCAATGGCGCCGCGGCCCTGGACGCCGTCCAATTGGCCATCCAGGTTGCCGAAGCTGCGATGCCGCGTCCGAAGCAGGCTCCAGGCCCAGTTCGGCTTGGTGGCGAAGTCGATCAGATGGCGGAAGGACAGGCGGGGTGGAACCGCCAAGCCATTCTTGGCGTCGCGGTGGCGTTTGCCAACCTGGTGCAAGTCGAGCGTCAGCACCAAGGCGGGACAGTTCAAGACGCGCGCCCGGTCAATCAGGGATTGAAGAAAACCGCGATCCTTGAAAATCGAAATTTGAAGGTTGAAGGGGTGCTGGGTGGCGGCCGACACGGCTTCCATCGAGCAATTGCTCATGATGGACAGGGTGAAGGGAATGCCCTGGTTCTTTGCGGCGCGCGCCGCCAGGATCTCGCCGTCGCCGTGGATGAAGCCGGACAGGCCGGTTGGCGCAATGGCCAGTGGCAGGCGCTGCGGCCGACCCAGGACTTCGGTTTCGCAGCGCAAGGCTTCCAGGTTGGCCGCCACCCGCTGCCGGAAGCGCAGCGCATCGAAGTCCGCCGTGTTGTGGGCGCAGGTGATCTCGGACCAGGCGCCGCCATCGACGAAGTCAAAAAACATGCGGGGCAGGTGCCGTTTGGCCTGGCTGCGCAAATCTTCGATGCAGGTGATAGGAAATGCCATAACGCTCTTTGGTAAGGAACCGTGTCCCACAAAGTGGGCTGAAGAGCTTGCATCCTAGAACCATCATGTTGATTTTGCAACATGATGGTTGGTGAAAAGCACAAAAGAAAGCGGGAAGATTTTTTAATATTTTTATGTAAAATCAACAGCTTAGGTTTTTGTTTTGGCTGTTTTTGCTGATGGCGCTAGGGGAAAGTCCTAGGGGTTTTCGCAGCGTTGCATCAGTTTGATCAGGCCGGTGTACAGCGCCCGGCGCTCGCTTTTGCTCAAGGACGAGAGCAAATCGACCTGTTTCTGTTGGGCGAGCGGCACCAGGATTTGATAGCGGGCCAGTCCCGCTTCACTGATCACGCACACCACTTTCTTTTTATTGCCGCCGGGGTCGGACTCCACAGTACACAGCCCATTCATCTCCAGTTCGCGCAAGGTGCGGCTGACCTGGCCTTTATCGAGGCCGGAAAGCGTGACGGCGTCAGTGAAGGGCAAGGGGCTGTAGCGTGCAATCAGCCCCAGTAAGCGCCACTGCGGCACGGTCAAGCCATGCTGTGCGGCATACACGCCGGTGATATTGCGCCGCATCAGGCTGGCCAGCTGCGGCACGAGCGTGGTGACGAACTGTTCGATGGGTAGGTCCGCCCCGGTGGCGGACAAGGTTTCCCAAGGCCGGTCCGACAGCGGCGGGCCGTTGGAGACGGCGGGCGCGTTTGACGGAGAGGGAGGCAGCGACAGCAGCGGCTTGGAGCGGGTCATGACAAGAGGGACGAGGCCTGGAATCAACAACCCGAAGCGTAGAGCGTGCGGCTCACGCGGTCAAACCACTTGGGAAAATCGCGTGCTCGGCAGGTCGGGCTTGCTCAGGTAGGGATCGAAACGCATGGCGATGGCGCGAATGAAGTGCCAGCCCAGATTGGTCACAATCACCTTGCCGCGCTGCAAGGCCGGGGCGTCCAGCAGACCGATCTCCGCCATGGGCGCGAGCGAGGCCAGCTCGGCTTCCAGCCGTTCATGCAGCGGTACGTTCAAGGTGGCGCTCAACGGCCCGAGGTCCAATTCTCCACGGCACATCAAGGTCTGGATCAGGTGGGCGCGCCAAGCGTCCTCGCGGCTGATTTCGATTCCCCTGCTCGTGGCGAAGCCATCCCGGTGCAGCAGTTCGTAGTAGTGCTCCAGATCATGCGAGTTTTGCAGGTAATAGCTGCCGATGCGGCTGATGGCGGACACGCCGAGCGCGATCAGATCGCCGTCGGCAAGCGTCGTGTAGCCCTGGAAGTTGCGGTTCAGCGTGCCTGCCTGTTTGGCCCGGGCCAAGGGGTCGGCGGGCAGCGCGAAGTGATCCATGCCGATATAGACATAGCCTGCGGCTTGCAGTTGATCGATGGCGTCCTGCAGTAACTGGATGCGGGTGTCCGGATCGGGCAAGTCTTGCGCGTTGATGCGCCGTTGCGGCTTGAAGCGCTGCGGCAAGTGGGCATAGCCGAACAGCGCGATGCGCTCGGGGCGCAGCGCGGCGGTATCCGACAGGGTCTGCGCAAAGCCTTCGCGCGTCTGTTTCGGCAGGCCGTAAATCAGGTCCGCGTTGATGGACTGGAAGCCGACGCTGCGGGCTTGCGCGATGGTGCGCGTCACGTCGGCCAGCGGCTGGATGCGGTGGATGGCCTGCTGAACCGCCGGATCAAAGTCCTGGATGCCGAAGCTGACGCGATTGAAACCGAGTGTCCACAAATGCTGGAGCCGTGTGCGGTTGACGGTGCGCGGATCGATTTCAATGGAGATTTCCGCGTCCGGCAGCAGCGTGAAATGGCTGCGCGCCAGGCGCATCAGTTCGCTCAGTTGCTCGTCCGTGAAAAAGGTCGGCGTGCCGCCGCCCAAGTGCAGTTGGTTGATTGGCAAGGCCGGGCCCGCATGCCGCACGACGTTGCGCATTTCCTGCGCCAGCGCCTCCAGGTACGGCGCCGCCTTGTCCTGATGTTTGGTGATGACCTTGTTGCAGGCGCAGTAATAGCAAATGCTTTGGCAGAAGGGGATGTGGATATAGAGCGAAGCAGGTTCTTGCGCCCGCGCCGGATCTGCTGCGCGTGCGATCAGCGCGCGGCGCAGCGACTCGGGGCCGATGCCCGCATGAAAGCGGTCCGCCGTCGGGTAGGAGGTGTAGCGGGGGCCTTGCTGGTACAGTTCCTGATAGAGACCGCTTGGCAGCGCGGCCCGCGCAAGCGGTGCGAAAGAGAGCGTGTTCATGCGAGGATGGTGCGCTTGAGGCGCTGTTATGTCTTTGATCTAATGCAAGTGCTCGCGCTTTCAACGGCGGCGGACACGCTCAACTACAATGGAGCATTGCAATGGCGGATGAGCAAGCCTTGATCGTGGTGCAGACCACGGTGGACAGCGAGCAGGCGGCCGAGAAACTGGCCGAGGCCCTGCTGGACCAGCGGCTGGCCGCCTGCGTGCAGATTGGCGCGCCGGTCACGTCGCTGTACCGTTGGAAGGGGAAGCTTGAGCGCGCCAAGGAGTGGCCGCTGCTGATCAAGACGCTGGCTTCCCGCCATGCGCAGCTGGAGCGGGCCTTGGCCCGCCTGCATCCGTACGAGGTGCCGGAACATCTCGTTTTCAATGTGGACCACGCGTCTCCGGACTATGCGCGTTGGGTGGTTCAAGAGACCTTATGCGATTGATTGATACACGGCGGTCGCCGCGCGGCTTGGCCTGGTTGTTGGCGGTACTGATTCTCCTGTTTCACGGGCTGTTCGCGCCGTTGCAGGCGCAATGGTCCGAAACGGATTTCCTCGATCCTGAAAAGGCTTTCCCGTGGACGGCGGAAGTCGTTTCACCGGATACCGTGGTCGTGCGGTGGGACGTGGCGCCCGGGTATTACCTCTATCGGGATCAGTTTGCGTTCACTGCGCCAGGCCAGACGCTGACGCCCGCGTTCCCGCAAGGTCTGGTCAAATACGACCCCACCTTTGATAAAGAGTTGGAAACCTATTCCGGCGCGCTGACGGTTCCGCTGCGCTGGTCGGCGGCGCTGTCGGGCGGCACGGTCGTGTCCTTGCGCTATCAGGGCTGTGCCGATGCGGGTTTGTGCTATCCGCCGCAGACTGCCGAGTTCACCTTGCATCCCGCCGCCAGCGCGGCGGCCTTGCCAACGGTCGAGCTGCCTCGCGCGGAGCGCGCCTTTTTCTCTTTCGGCGGGTGGAGCACGCAGGATGACGTGGGTCTGGCTTCGGCGTTGGAGCAAGGCCTGCGCTGGCAGGTGTTGGCGGTGTTCTTCGGACTGGGACTGCTGCTGTCCTTGACGCCATGCGTGTTGCCAATGGTGCCGATCTTGTCCGCTTTTCTGGTCGGACAGAGCGCGGGCGGCAGCCCGGCGCGCGGCAAGGGATTGGGTTTGTCGGCCCTGTATGTACTGGGTATGTCGGTGGTGTATACGGTCATTGGTGTGCTGGCGGGCCTGACCGGGGAAAGCCTGGCAGCCGCTTTGCAGACGCCGTGGATATTGAGCGTCTTCGCGGTGCTGCTGGTCTTGCTGGCGCTGTCGATGTTCGGCGTCTTTACCTTCCAGGCGCCGGTCCGGTGGCAAACCGCGCTGAATGCCTGGAGCCAGCGTCTGCCGGGCGGCAGCGCGTCGGCGGCGGTGCTGCTTGGCGCGGTGTCGGCCTTGATCGTCGGCCCGTGCGTGGCCGCGCCGCTGGCCGGGATTCTGCTTTATATCTCGCAAACGCAAGACGTCGTGCTGGGCGGTCTGGCCTTGTTCTTCCTGGCCTGGGGCATGGGGGTGCCGTTGCTGCTGGCGGGCGCGTCGGCGGGCACTTTGTTGCCGAAGGCCGGGCCGTGGATGGAGAGCGTCAAGCAGGGCTTTGGCCTGATGCTGCTGGCGGTGGCGTGGTGGATGCTGTGGCCGGTGCTGCCGGGCGCGGTCCAGATGCTGGGCTGGGCGGTGCTGGCTTTCCTGACGGCCGGTTGGATGGGCGCTTTCACTAGCCTCGCGCATCCGGCAAGCTTGCCGCGCCGCTTCTTGAAAGCGTTGGGACTGTTGGTTGCCTTGGCGGGGATGGTGCAGGTTATCGGCGCGGCCAGTGGCGGCCGTGACCCGTGGCAGCCCCTGGCCGGTCTGCGCACGGCGGCCGTTCAGCCCGTCTCTGGTCAGGAAGCGGGCGAACTGAGCTTTGCGCGCATCAAGACGGTAAGGGATCTGGACCGCATCGTGGCGGCCAGCAGTAAACCGGTGCTGCTGGACTTCTATGCGGACTGGTGCGTGTCGTGCCGGGAAATGGAAGCGTTCACTTTCACGGATCCGGCGGTGAAGGCGCGTCTGGCGAATTTCGTCCTGTTGAAGGCGGACGTGACGGCCAATGATGAGGACGACAAAGCCCTGTTGAAGCGTTTCCGCCTGTTCGGCCCGCCGGGCATTGTGTTTTTTGATGAAGACGGACGGGAACTGCGCCAGCGAGTGATTGGATTCCAGGCGGCCGCCCGCTTTGCCGGAACGCTGGATCAGGTCTTGGGCGCCGGGGCCGCCACTCTCTGATCGATGAGGCGGGGGTTGTTTCGTTGCCGTAGGAGCGAGCTCTGCTCGCGAATCGTTTTATTGAGAAAATTCGCGAGCAGAGCTCGCTCCTACGGAGATAAAGCGGTATCACAAAAGAAGCTCAGCAACGCAGGACACCGCGGCGGCTTGCAAGCCGCCGCGGTGGAAGCGAAGCGGGTAGGGGTGGGCCTACTTTGTCAGCAGTTCCGCCGCTTCCAGCGAAAAGTAGGTCAGGATGCCATTGGCGCCCGCCCGCTTGAAGGCCAGCAAGGATTCCATCATGACCAGATCGTGATCAAGCCAGCCGTTGGCCGCGGCGGCTTTCAGCATGGCGTACTCGCCGCTGACTTGATAGACGAAGGTTGGCACGCGGAACGTGTCCTTGACGCGCCGCAGCACGTCCAGATAGGGCATGCCGGGTTTGACCATGACCATGTCCGCGCCTTCTTTCAGGTCAAGGGCCACTTCGCGCAGCGCTTCGTCGATGTTGGCTGGGTCCATCTGGTAGGTGGCCTTGTTGGACTTGCCCAGGTTGCTGGCTGAGCCCACCGCGTCCCGGAAGGGGCCGTAAAAGGCGCTGGCGTATTTGGCCGAATACGCCATGATGCGGGTGTTGATCAGCCCTTGTTCTTCCAGGGCCTGGCGAATGGCGCCAACCCGGCCGTCCATCATGTCGCTCGGCGCAACAATATCCACGCCCGCCTGCGCCTGCGTCAGCGCCTGCTTGACCAGGATGTCCTTGGTGATGTCATTGATGACGTAGCCGGTGCCATCAATCACGCCGTCCTGGCCGTGGCTGGTGTAGGGATCCAGCGCGACGTCGGTCATGATGCCAAGCTCCGGGAACTCTTTTTTCAGTGCCGCGACAATCCGTGGAATCAGGCCGTCCGCGCGCATTGCTTCGGCGCCATCCAGTGTTTTCAACGAGGCGTCAATCACGGGAAACAAGGCCATGACCGGAATACCGAGTTTGACGCAGCGCTCCGCCACGGGCAGCAAGGTGTCCAGCGAATAGCGCTCGACGCCGGGCATGGAGGGAACCGCCTGCCTGACTTGCTGCCCCTCGGTGACGAAGACGGGGTAGATCAGATCATTGACGCTGAGCTCGTTTTCACGCACGAGGCGGCGGCTGAAGTCGTCCCGGCGGAGACGGCGGGGGCGTCCTGACGGGAAATCGGCAAACACTTCATGTTGAGACATAGTCGGACTCTCTTGAATAGGAATACGAAACCAGACGGATGCGGAAGCAGCGCTTTTTTACGCTGACGGCGCTTCGCGCGCGGGCTGGAGCCAGCCCTCGATGTGCGCGGCGGCTTCTTCCAGGCCGATGCGGTGGGTCGAAGAAAACGGAACGGTGGTCAGCGCGCCGATATTGGCCAGGTCTTTCTTGACTGCGAACGCCGCTTTGACCCGCTGGCCGTAGGGGAACTTATCGGCCTTGGTCAGCAGCGCCAGGACCGGTGTGCCGATCGGGGCGATCCAGTCCATCAGATTGCGATCAAGCTGCGTCACGCCGCGGCGAATGTCCACCATCAGCACCACGCCCGCCAGCGATGTGCGCGTGTGCAGATAGCCGCCCAGCACTTCGGCCCAGTCCGCCTGCGCTTCTTTGGCAATGGACGCAAAACCGTAGCCGGGCAGGTCAACCAGATAGCCGAGGTCACGGTCCGGATCCGCCGGGTCCGGCACGCCGAACATATTGATCAAGCGGGTTCGGCCGGGCGTTTTGCTGGAAAAGGCCAGCCGCCGTTGCTGGGTCAGCACATTGATGGCGGACGATTTGCCGGAATTCGAGCGTCCGACGAAGCAGACTTCAGGTGCCGAAGGCGGGGGAAGCTGATCGAGCCGGGCCGCCGACGTGGTGAAATGAGCGCGATGGAGAAGAGACACGTCTGTAAGTGCGGGCAGCACATCAAGGAAGCAATCGCTCATTGTAGTGCGCCCCGGCCGTTTCCGGGGCGGCGCCCGCCTGCCCGGCGTGGGTGTCTCAGTCCAGGCGGCGCAAGGCGCTGCGGAAACGGGCCTGCTTCTTGACATAGCTCTGGGCGCTGCGATGGATCTTTTCCACTTCCTCATCCGTGAGCGCGCGCACGACTTTGGCGGGCGCACCCATGATCAGTGAGCGCTCCGGAAACACCTTGCCCTCGGTCACCACGGCGCCCGCGGCGACGATGGAGTATTTGCCAATGATGCAGCGGTTCAGCAAGATGGCCTGCATGCCGATCAGGCAGGCGGCTTCAACCGTACAGCCATGCAGCATGGCCTGATGGCCGACTGTGACCTGCTCGCCGATTCTCATTGGAATACCCTCGTCGGTATGCAGCACGGCGCCTTCCTGGATGTTGCTGCCCTGACCGATCTCGATCAGGTCGTTGTCGCCGCGAATGACGGCGCTGAACCACACGCTGGTGTCGGGGTGGAGAACGACGTTGCCGATGACGGCGGCGTTCTCAGCCACATAGCTGGAATCGGAGACGGTGGGGACGGCATTGTCGAACTGGTAAATGGCCATGAAAACGAACTCCAGGGAGAAGAAAAGGAGGGTGGGCAGGACTTCCTTTGTCGTTTTAAGTGCGAGATTTTTTATTCTGCGCGAAGGGTGTTGTTATAATAAGGGGTTTCTTGGTTGGATTCAGGGTCTTGAGGGGATTTGCTCTTGGACCAACTCATCAACTCAAGGGCTCGCCTGGGGTTATCAGGAGCCGGGATTTTAGGTCGTCGAGGTTTTCATGAAGCGTGTGCTGTCCCTGATGCTTGTGGCAAGCGGAGCCCTGTTGGGTGCTTCGGCAATGCCGTCCTATGCCGCTGATGCCGCGGCGCGTCCAAAAGCGGATCTTGCCAAAGGCGAGGAGCTGTTCACCAACGGTGACGAGGCGCGCGGCATCATTTCCTGTGCGAGCTGTCACGGACCGGGCGGCAATAGCTCGATCCCCATCAATCCGATACTGGCCAAGCAGCACCCCGAATACCTGATCAAGCAATTGCACGATTTCAAAACGGGTGACGAAGGCAAGGCGGCCGCGCGTCCGAGCGCGTCCATGGCGGTCATGGCCGAGCCGCTGACCGAGGAAGACATCCGCAATATTGCGGCCTACCTCGGCAAGCAGGCGGTTGAAGAGCCCGCCTACGCCAAGAATCCCGCCACCATCGAGCAGGGCCAGACCATTTATCGCGCGGGCATCACGGCCAAGGGCGTACCGGCTTGCGCCGCCTGCCACAGCCCCAATGGCGCAGGCATCCCGGCCCAATATCCGCGCTTGGCCGGACAGTTTCCTGATTACACGGAACACCAGTTGATCGAGTTCCGCAGCGGCGAGCGTCAGAACCATGCCGCCATGGCGGCCATTGCCGCCAAATTGTCGGATGCGGAAATCAAGGCCGTGTCGGACTACATCGCAGGTTTGCGTTGAGCACAGCCCTGCTGATGGATGTCACGTGATCATCGGTCTGCGCGCAAGCCGCGCAGCACGCAGCGGGCACAGACCCGCGTACGTGGTCAACGGGTGGAGAAGCAACGCTGGTCTGCAGGCAGCGTGCTTCGCACCCATCAGATAAAGAGGGGCGGGCTCATCCGCTCCTTTTTTGCTTTATAGGCAGGTAAGTGTTCTTCATGGCTTCTTCGGCTCGCTCCTCTCGATCCAGACGGTTTGACCCCTTCATTGAGCTATTGGGTTCAATGCGGTTTGCAGTCAGCCTGTTGACCTTCATCTGTCTGGCCAGCGTGGTGGGAACGGTACTGGTGCAGAACCAGCCGCTGGGCAACTATCTGAATCAGTTCGGTCCCTTCTGGTATGAACTGTTCGACAAGTTCTCGCTCTATACGGTCTACAACGCCTGGTGGTTCTTGCTGATCATGGGCTTTCTGGTGGTGTCCACCACGCTGTGCGTGCTGCGGACCTCGCCAAAGCTGATCAAGGACATGCGCAGCTATCGCGACAATCTGCGCGAGCGCAGCCTGCAAGCTATTCCCCAGCATGAGGCTTACCCGTCCGCCTTGTTGCCGGATCAGGCCTTGGCCACGGTGGAATCATTGCTGGAAAAGGAAGGCTACCGGTTCCGGCAGAAAGTGTCGGCGGGCGGCACCTTGGTGGCCGCCAAGCGCGGCAGCGGCAATCGCCTGGGCTATATCTTTGCGCACACGGCCATTGTGGTGATCTGCGTGGGCGGGCTGCTGGACAGCGAATTGCCCGTGCGCCTGCAAGTATGGCTGGGCGGCAAGGCGCCGGTGGTTGAGAACATGGCGATTGCCGAGGTACCCGACAGCGGGCGGCTCAGTCTGGCCAACCCCAGCTACCGGGCCAATGTGCTGATTCCCGAAGGCGGCCGAACCGGCAATGCGGTGGTGCTGGTGGATGATGGCGCGCTGGTCCAGCCCTTGCCGTTTACGCTCGAACTTGAAAAGTTCATTGTTGAATATTATTCAACCGGCATGCCCCGGCTCTTTGCCAGTGAAGTCAAGGTCACCGATCATGCCACCGGCGAGACCTTCGACCAAACCATCAAGGTCAATGAGCCGCTGCGCTACCGGGGCGTCACCGTCTACCAATCCAGCTTTGACGATGGCGGCAGCAAGCTGAGCCTGATCGGCCATGCGCTGCGCGGCACGGGCCGCCAGCAGTTCGAGGTGAACGGTGTGGTGGGAGAAACCAGCACGCTGGTGGCCGAGGCGGGCGGTGAGCACGAGCTGTCCTTGGAGTTCTCCGCCTTCCGCCCGTTCAACGTTGAGAACTTCAACAATGACAACTTTGGCAACACGGCGCGCAAAGGCTTTGCCGAGCACGTGGCCTCGGTCGCGGGCAGCGCGGCAAAGAAAGACCAGGACAAGGATCTGGTCAACGTCGGTCCGAGTTTCCAGTACAAATTGCGTGATGGGAGCGGACAGGCGGTAGAATTCAATAACTACATGATGCCGTTGGAGCTGGATGGCCGCATGTATTTCCTGAGCGGTTTGCGGGAGCGGCCGGACGATGAGTTCCGCTACATGCGTATCCCGGCGGATGACAATACCAGCCTGAACGAGTTTCTAGCGCTGCGCGCGGCCTTGAATCAGCCCGAGGCGCGCCGTCAGGCGGCGCAACAGTTTGCCAGTCAGGGCATGCAGTCGCGCCCGGATACCGAGCTGACCCGGCAACTGGCGGACTCCGCGGAGCGGGCGCTGCAAACCTTCGCCACGGAAGGCCTGCAAGGGATTGCCCGCTTCCTGGAAGGCAGTGTGCCGGACGGAGAGCAACAACGTGCGGCGGATGTGGTGATCCGGCTGCTGGGTGGCGCCATGGCGGAATTGCGCAATGTGGCGCGGGCGTCGCTGGAACTGCCGCCGCAAGATCCGTTCGATCCTGACGCGATGGGCTGGGTGCAGGCGGCCATTGTGGCGTTGTCCGATCTGCATCTTTACCCGTCTCCGGTGCTGTTGATGCTGGACAACTTCGAGCATATTGAAGCGAGTGTCTTCCAGGTGTCGCGGGCGCCGGGCAAGTATATTGTGTACCTGGGTTCGTTACTGCTGATCCTGGGTATTTTTGCTATGTTTTATATTCGAGAGCGTCGGGTCTGGTTCTGGGTCAAGCCCGATCCGGAGGGTGGGTCCCATACGATGTTCGCGATGTCCTCGGCGCGTAGAACCCTGGACTTTACCCGCGAGTTCGACGCCTTGAAACGGACGATGGCAACGGCTCTGGATTCAAAGAAAGGTACGTAAATGGAACTGAGTGCTTCTGAACGCGAACCGGTCATCGCTGGATCAAGGCGGCCGGATTGGACGGATGCCGTCTTCCTGCTGCTGTTGGCGGTAGGCGCTTTCTTTGCCTGGCAAAGGGCGGGCGTGTACATGGATGGCTATGACACGGCCATTCTGGTGGGTACGGTGCCCGCGCTGGCGTGGATGGCCTGGCTGTGGCGACCGCTGCGGCACATCATCGTGGCCGTGGCGGCAGCCAGCCTGCTGGCCATCTTTTTGTATCAGGGCTCGCTGGACCGCGCCGAAGAGGCGTTCCTGCTGAAGTACCTGTTGTCTTCGCAATCGGCCATCCTGTGGATGTGCGCCTTGTTCTTCCTGGCCACCTTCTGCTATTGGGTGGGCTTGATCGCGCGCAGCGCCACGGGCGCGTGGCTCGGGACGGCGCTGTCCTGGGGGGCGGTGTTTGCCGGCTTGGTCGGCCTGATGGTGCGCTGGCACGAAACCTATCTGCTGAGTCCGGACATTGGGTATATCCCCGTGTCCAATCTCTACGAAGTGTTCGTCATGTTCTCGCTGATCACGGCGCTGTTCTACCTGTATTACGAGCAGCGTTATGCCACGCGCAGCCTGGGCGGTTTCGTGCTGTTGGTGATCAGCTCGGCGGTGGCCTTCTTGCTCTGGTACACCTTTGACCGCGGCGCCCAGCAAATCCAGCCGCTGGTGCCCGCGCTGCAAAGCTGGTGGATGAAGCTGCACGTACCCGCCAACTTCATTGGTTACGGCACCTTCTCGTTGGCGGCCATGGTGGGCTTTGCCTACCTGGTCAAAGCGCATGGCAGTACCCGTTCGTGGCTGAAGCTCGTCCCGCTGTTCATTCTTGGTGTCTTGCTTGCGGTGGAGCCGCTGGTGTTCGGGCGTAGCGGCATGTCCGTGTACTGGGCCCTGTATGCGGCCATTGCCGCCTTGATCGTGTTCCTGGTGCTGGTTTTCCGCCAGCCGCTGGCCGAGCGCCTGCCTTCTCTGGAAGTGCTCGATGACATCATGTACAAGGCCATCGCCATCGGCTTTGCCTTCTTCACCGTGGCCACGGTGCTCGGCGCCCTGTGGGCGGCCGACGCCTGGGGCGCCTATTGGCAATGGGATCCGAAAGAGACCTGGGCGTTGATCGTGTGGCTGAACTATGCGGCATGGCTGCACATGCGGCTGATCAAGGGCCTGCGCGGCAATATCCTGGCCTACTGGTCTCTGGTTGGATTGCTGGTGACAGGCTTTGCCTTCCTCGGCGTCAATATGTTCCTGTCGGGCTTGCACTCATACGGTGAACTGTAAGTAGGCCCACCCCCTACGCGCTTCGTTCCCCCACCGATACGGAAGCGGTGGGGTGATGCTCAAGCCACCGCGGTGGGCAGCGGCGAGGTGTCGGCCTGGGCGCTGAGTTCCACTAGCAGCTCGGTGCAGCGTTCCGCGCGTTGGGCGGGCTGGGTGTGCCACTGATTGCGCTGCTCCAGCGGATCCTGCCGTAAATCATAAAACTCACAGAACTCAGGCAGGTTGCTGATGGTCAGGCGTACGTCCTGATTGACCAGGCTGCGCAGGCGGTAGCGTTGTGTTCGTCCATTGGGCAGGACCACCGGCTCGCTTTCAATGATCACGCCTGGACGCGCTGGAATGGCCGCGCCTTGAGCCACTGCCTCGCGGTTGAGCCAGGGGGCGAGGTCAAGGCCTTGCATGCCGTTGAACGGGGCGAGGCCGCAGCGGCCGAGAATGGTGCGGGCAAGATCCAGCGTGCTGGATGGGACGTCGGTTACGTGGTTGGCCGCGCCTTGCTGCGGATCGCGCCAGATGAAGGGCACGTGGGTCAACCCCCGGAAGTGCATGGCGCCTTTCAGGACCACGCCGTGGTCACCCATCATGTCGCCGTGGTCGCTGGTGAAGATCACGATGGTATCTCGGTCCTGGTCCAGTTCCTTCAAGGTGGCCATGACATGGCCGACCTGTTCATCGATCAGGGAAATCATGCCGAAGGTCAGGGCCTGGACTTCCTTGCACTCCCGCTCGCTGACCGTGAACGCGCCATAGCCTTCGCGTGAGCCGCCGGATTCGGTATAGCGGTAAATGTCGGCCACGAAGGCCGAGTCGCCGGGTGCGTTGAAGCTGCCCGGCAGGGTGACTTGTTCCGGGTCGTACATGTCCCAGTATCGCCCCGGTGGTGTGAACGGATGGTGCGGGTCGGGGAAAGACATCTGCACGAAGAACGGCTGATCCGGATGCTGTTTGGCGTGGCGGCGCAGCCATTCGCTGGTGCGTTCGCCGACCCATGTCGACGGATAGAGCTCCTCCGGCATGGCTGTCCGCCAGGCCTGCGGCGCCCGGTAGTCGGGTGCGGGCAGGGCGTTGTCGCGGCCGCGCAGGCTATCCGGGTTCGGGTGCCGGTCCGCCAGCCACTGTGCATAGTCACCCTGCACTTGGTCGCCATGAAAAGTCGCAAGCTCAACGTGCTGGAAGCCGTAATACGGGGTGTTGACGGTGCTGCGCTTGCCCGCCTTCCAGTCGGGTGTCCATTCATTGTCGTACTCCGGACCGCCGCGTACCGTTTTGCGGGCATCCTGCAAGCCCGCGGGCGGGGGCGTGCCGTCGTTCTCATTCTGCCATTTGCGCCGGAGCGGGCCGTCATAGCCGAACGATTGCAAGTGCGATTTGCCGATCAGCGCGGTGGCGTAACCGGCGGTGCTCAACAGTTCGACGAAGGTCGTGTGGTCGCGGGACAGGTTGATGCCGTTGTGGATCACGCCATGCAGCGAGGGTAGCCGACCGGTCATCAGCGTGGCGCGGTTGGACATGCAGGTCGTGCTGCTGGCGTGGAAGTGGCTGGCGCGCACGCCCTCCGCCGCGAGCGCGTCGATGTGCGGCGTGCGCAGCAGCGGATGTCCGGCGCATCCCAAGTGGTCGGCGCGGTGTTGATCGGTGATGATGAGCAGGACATTGGGCTGGCGTGACATGGCGGATGGATAAAGGGAGTTGAAAAAGGAGGAAGGATTGACCAACTTCAGGGCGTGTTGATACCGAGATCCTGGATCAAGGCGCCATAGCGCTGGTAGTCATCCTGATGCTTTTTTACGAAGGCGGCGCGGGAAAGCGGACGAACCTCCTGGTTCATGGTTTGGAATGACGCTAACACGGCTGGCTCTTTAAGGATATCGGTCAAAGTCTGATGGAGATTGTCGGCCAGCGCGGCGGGTGTTCCTTTCGGGGCGTAGACGCCAAACCAGATGTCGATCTCAACGCCGGGCAGTCCTTGTTCGGCCGCGGTGGGCAGGTTGGGCATCAGGCCGCTGCGCTGCGTATCCATGGCGGCCAGTGGAACCAGCCGTTGACTGTCCACCAGCGGTTTGGCAACCGGCAGCCCCAGGTAGGTGAGCTTGACGTGTCCGCCCAGCAGGTCCGTGATGGCTGGTGAGGTGCCTTTGTAGGGGATATGGCGGATATTGACCCCCGCGGCGCGGTTGAACATTTCACCGACCAGGTGCATCGGCGAGCCATAGCCGGGACTGGCATAGCCGAGATCGGGATCCTTGCGCGCGGCCTGCACCAGATCGTCCACGTTGCGCAGATTCAAGGAGGGATGCGACAGCAGCAGCATGGTGGAGGACGAGAGCAGGGCGATCGGCGTCAGGTCGGTCAGCACGTCGGCGCGTGGTTTGCGTTCCTCCGGTGTCAGTGTGTGAATCGCCATGGTGATGGTGTTGGGCGTGATCAACAAGGTATGGCCGTCGGGTTCGGCGCGGGCAACGCTGTCATTGCCGATATGACCG
This sequence comes from Pigmentiphaga sp., assembly GCA_041678365.1. Lineage (GTDB taxonomy): Bacteria > Pseudomonadota > Gammaproteobacteria > Burkholderiales > Burkholderiaceae_B > Pigmentiphaga. Next base: position 47,567 of record JBAYOI010000002.1, read on the forward strand.
GCAGCGCCCGCCCGATTCTGGACGATGACGGGCACGTTCCAACGCTTTTGGAGCTGGGGAGCCAGCATGCGGGCGATCTGGTCCGGCGCACCGCCCGCAGGCCAGGAAACGACCAGGGTAACGGGTTTCTCAGCCTGGGTGGGCATGGTTTGTGCGTTGGAAAACAGCGGGAAGAGGGTCAAACAGCCTGCGGTCAGCCATGCGGCGCGAAAGCGTTTCATGATGGGCTCCTGAGTAGGTTCGATAACACTTTACTCAGTCCGCCCACCCTGACATAGTGAGGAAGAGATTGAAACTGTTTAAAGCAGATATTGTTAATTCATGGACAAATTGCACCTGATTCACAGCTTTTTGGTGGTAGCCCGGACCGAGAATTTCACGCGGGCGGCCGAGCAGTTGCGGGTGTCTCCGCAGGCCGTTAGCGCCCAGATTTCGCAATTGGAAAAGTGGCTGGGCGTACGCTTGTTCCACCGCACCACCCGTCGCGTCGCGCTGACGGACGACGGCCGTTTGTTCTTTCAGCGCTGCCAGCATGGCATGCAGTGGATCGAGCAGGGAGAACGTGAATTGCGCGATCGTCATGATGAGGCCCAGGGCGTGGTCCGGATCGTGGCCAGTGTCAGTCTGGGGCAAGTGCTGGTAAGGCCATTGCTGGCGCGGTTTGCCCGACAATACCCTGAGCTCAGGTTCGAGTTCTCCACCCACTATCATTGGCCAGAGGTAGTGGAGCAGACCCTGGACATTGGCGTGGCGGGCGGGGTCTTGACTCAAAGCTCGATCGTGGCGCGGCGCGCCGGCTCCTTCACGCACCTGCTGTGCGCGGCGCCCAGCTATCTGGCGGCGCATGGCGTGCCCGCCAATCCGGAAAGCCTGCGGGATCACCGATGCATCGGTCTGGCGCACCCGCGTACGGGCCGTATCTGGCCCTGGACCTTCGAGCGGCAACGTCGCTCGTTTACGCTGGAGCCCCCACTGAGCCTGTTGACGCAAGATCCGGTCATCCAGCGGGACTGGGTGCTGGATGGTCTAGGTATTGCACAGATTCCCGACTACTTTGCCGCGCCGCATCTGGAAGCGGGCAGGCTCCAGGAAGTTCGTGTCGGGTACCGCGGGCCGCGCATTGACATCCACCTCTTCATGCCGCAGCGCGAATACGTGCCCAAACGCAGCCGCCTGGTGTATGACTTTTTGCTGGAAGGGCTCAGCGCGGTGTTGGATCGTAAAGGGATGTGATCAAGCAAGCGCGGCTTCTTCAATGGCCTCGGCCACCCATTGGTTCAAACTTTCCCCCTGTGCGGCGGCGGCCAGCGCGGCGGCTTCATGGACTTCCGGCTTGATGCGAAGCATGAATTTGCCTGAAAAAGTCTTGCGGGGCTCAATACCGCGCTGGGCGCACTCCTCAAGAAAGGCTTGAAGCGAGACTTCTCCCTCGCAGCGGAGCCCGGCAATATCCGCGGCATAAAAGTCCGCGCCGCCATTGAGGCCGATGAATTCTCCCCGGAATAGTTCAATGTCAGGGTCATAGCTGATCACGGCCCGCTGGTCTGCAATCATCATTACGTTTTTCATGGTTTCACTCCATTGTCCTTCAAGCCAGCGGCGCAGCGCGGCGGCTGCCCCCTTGTCAAGTTCGGGCGTTGGATGGGGTCGGTGCATCACGCTGATCTGACCGAATAAGTAAAAAGCGACCCGGCTTCCTTCACGCTCGGAGATTTCTGCGCCCAGCGCTTTGAGCAGCCCGACGGCATCTTCCCATTTCACACTTGCTGGGGTTGGGCGGGAAAAGATCAGGTCAAGCGTTTTTTTGTGTTTGGCGCTGATAAATATGGTATTGGTATTTGGTATCATTGTCAAGTCAAGCATGTCGGCTGTCCGGCCGACGCTTCTTCGCCAGATACGGACGGCCAGATCTTGCACCCGGTATTCAATGCAAATGGGAAAATGGGACCACGCTTTCCTGCATTGCGAGAGCTGCGTTGGGGTGTGGTTCGATGATGGAAGCACCTGGGCAGGCGCTCCATGAGGATGGGGGATGAAGCGAGAAGAAGGGGGACGATGCCGAAAAATTGGCCTACGGGATAACTACGTAGGCCAATTCAATGCTCATAGACAGCGATCAAGTAGGTTGCTGCGCACCCTGTGCCTGTGCGGCAGCCAACAACTGGCCCCCGCCGTAGCTCGATTGCACCGGCGGCGTGCCGCCTGGCTGGACCCGGATGGCGCAGAACTTGAACTCGGGGATTTTTCCGTAGGGATCCAGCACGGCGTTGGTGAGGCGGTTGATGGCCGCTTCGTAATAGCAGAACGCCACAAACACGGTGTCGGGCGGCATATGGCGATCCGCCCGGGCATAGAGGCTGACCTGGCCGCGTCGGCTTTCCAACGTCAGCAGATCGCCGGGCTGGATGCCAAGCCGGGCGAGTTCGTCGGGATGGATCAAGGCAACGGGGTCGGGCTCGATGGCGTCCAGCACGCCGGCGCGCCGGGTCATGGAGCCGGTGTGCCAGTGTTCAAGCTGCCTGCCGGTGATCAGTACCATCGGGTAATCGGCATCGGGCTGCTCCGCCGCTGGGATCAGGCTGACCGGAACCAGCTTCGCCTTGCCGGACGGGCGCGGAAAGCGGTCGATGAACACCACGGGCTGGCCGGGATCGTCAGCGCTTTCGCAGGGATAGGTGATCGCGCCCGCGTTGGCCAGCCGTTCCCAGCTGATGCCTTGCAAGCTCGGCATCAGCCCGCGCATTTCATCGAAGACCTCACCCACGGTCTGTTCACCCCAGTCCAGGCCGAGCTGCTTGGCCATCTGTTGAATGATCCACAAGTCCTGGCGCGCATCGCCGGGCGGATCCAGGACCTGCCTGCCCACTTGCACGAGGCGGTCCGTGTTGGTGAAGCTGCCGTCTTTCTCGGCAAAGGCCGAGGCGGGCAGGATCACGTCGGCCAGGTAGGCGGTTTCCGTCAGGAAAATATCCTGCACCACCAGCATGTCCAGTTTGGCCAGCGCCGCGCGCGCATGGTTGACGTCGGGGTCGGACATGGCCGGGTTTTCGCCCATGACATACAGGCCCCGAATTTGCTCGCCGTAGATGGCGTCCATGATCTCCACCACGGTCAGGCCGGGCTTCGAGTCCAGCGGCAGGCCCCAGGCGTGCTCGAACTTGCGCTGTGCCTGCAGGTCATCAACGCGCTGATAGTCAGGGTACATCATCGGGATCAGGCCCGCGTCAGACGCGCCCTGGACGTTGTTCTGGCCGCGCAGCGGATGCAGGCCGGTGCCGGGCTTGCCGATGTGACCGCAGATCAGCGCGAGCGTGATCAGGCAGCGGGCGTTGTCGGTGCCGTGAATATGCTGGGAGACGCCCATGCCCCATAGAATCATCGCGCTTTTTGCCGTGGCGAAACGGCGGGCCACCGTGCGGATGGTCTCCGGGGGAATGCCGCAGACCGGCGCCATGCGCTCCGGGCTGTACGGCGCGATATTGCCGACGATGCTGTCATAGTCTTCCAGCCGGGCGTTGATGAAGGCGTGGTCCACCAGGTCTTCCTGGATGATGACGTGAATCATCGCGTTCAGCAGCGCAACGTCGGTGTCGGCCTTGAAGGCGAGGTGCCAATCGGCGTGGCGAGCCAGGTCGGAGCCGCGCGGGTCGGCCACGATCAAGGTCTTGCCTTGCCGGGCCGCGTTCTTGATCCAGCTTGAGGCCACCGGATGGTTGACACTTGGGTTGGCGCCAATGACGAGGATGACCTCGGCATGCTCAACGTCGCGGACCGGGTTGGATACCGCGCCCGAGCCGATGCCCTCCAGCAATGCCGCCACCGACGAGGCGTGGCAGAGTCGGGTGCAATGATCAACGTTGTTGGAGCCGAAGCCGGTGCGCACCAGTTTCTGAAAAAGATAGGCTTCCTCATTGCTGCCCTTGGCCGAGCCGAAGCCCGCCAGCGCGTGCGCGCCATGGCTTTGCCGGATCCGCTTCAGGCCCTGCCCGGCCAGCGCCAGCGCTTCTTCCCAGCTGGCTTCACGGAAGGCGTCGCGCCAGTGGTCCGGGTCCATGGCAAACTCAGGGTCCTTGGGATGGCCCGCTTTGCGGATCAAGGGCCTTGTCAGGCGTTGGCGGTGATGGACGTAATCAAAGCCGTAGCGTCCTTTGACGCACAGCCTGCCCGCGTTGGCGGGGCCGTTGATGCCTTCCACGGACTGGATGGTGTTGCCGCGCACCTGATACTTGACTTGACAACCTACGCCGCAGAACGGGCACAGGGAGTTGACCTCGCGCTCGGGGGGAGGAACGTCAACGGTGCTGCTTGAGCGCAGCGCGCCGGTCGGGCAGGCCTGGACGCATTCGCCACAGGCCACGCAGGTGGAGCCGCCCATGGGGTCGTTCAGATCAAAGCTGATTTCAACCGCGCTGCCGCGAAACGCCAGGCCGATCACGTCGTTGACCTGCGCATCGCGGCAGGCCCGGACGCAGCGCGTGCATTGGATGCAGGCGTTCAAGTCCACGGTGATGGCGGGATGGCTTCGGTCCTGACGGGTGGGGAGGCGGGGCGCGTAGCGGTCGGGCCGCGCGCCCACGTTGCGGTGCCAGTAAGCCAGTTCATTGTCGTCTTGCAGGGTGCTGGCGGAGACTTCCGAGCCCAGCAGTTCAATCACGGTCTGGCGCGCCCGCTTGGCGCGTTCGGACTGCGTGCGAATGTCCATGCCCGCTTGCGGGTGGCGGCAGCAGGAAGGCGCCAGGGTGCGCTCGCCGTTGATTTCAACCACGCAGGACCGGCAGTTGCCCACCTTGTCCAGGCCGTCCGTGGTGCACAAATGCGGGAGTTCAAGGCCCTGCCGCTGGCACAGCTCCAGCAGGGTTTCATGCGCAAAGGCGTCAACCGTCTGGCCGTCCAGGGTCAGCGTGACGGTGGGGAGTTCGAGGCGCGCATTCATCGGGCGTCTCCGGTGGGCAGGGTGTGCGGGAAATAGCGGATCACGCTCTCAATGGGGTTCGGCGCTGCCTGGCCGAGACCGCAGATGGAGGCGTCGCGCATGACGGCGGACAAATCGCCCAAGCGTTCGGCATCCCAGTTGCCCGCGCTGATCAGTGCGTGGGCGCGTTCCGTGCCGACGCGGCAGGGCGTGCATTGTCCGCAGGATTCGTCTTTGAAAAAGGCCATCAGATTACAGGCGGCCTGCGGTAGGTCGTCATGCTGGGACAGCACGATGACCGCCGCCGAGCCGATGAAACAGCCATATTCCTGCAAGGTGTCGAAGTCCAGCGGCAAATGGTCCAGCGAGGCGGGCAGGATGCCGCCGGACGCGCCGCCCGGCAGATAGGCTTGCAGGGTATGGCCGGGCAGCATGCCGCCGCCGTACTCATCAATCAGTTCGCGGACCGTGATGCCCGCTGGCGCCAGGTAAACGCCGGGACGCTGGACGCGGCCCGACAGTGAGAAAGAACGCCACCCCTTGCGGCCGTGGCGGCCTTCGGCCAGGAAGGCGCGTCCCTGGTCTTCCAGCAGGTCCCGGACCCAATACAGCGTCTCGAAGTTGTGTTCGAGCGTGGGTCGGCCGAACAGGCCTTTCTGGGCGATGTAGGGCGGGCGCAGGCGCGGCATGCCGCGCTTGCCTTCAATGGACTCGATCATGGCCGATTCCTCGCCGCAAATATAGGCGCCCGCGCCGCGCCGCAGGTGGATCGTGGGCAGGTCCGGAATGGGCGGGTCGCGGCGCAGCGCGTCCAGTTCCTGTTCGAGCAACTGCCGACAGGAGGCGTACTCGTCACGCAGATAAATATAGATGGTCTGGATGTTGACCGCCCAGGCGGCGATCAGCATGCCTTCCAGAAAACGGTGCGGGTCGCGCTCCAGGTAATGGCGGTCTTTGAAGGTGCCGGGCTCGCCTTCGTCAATGTTGACGGCCATCAGGCGCGGGCCGGGTTCCTGGCTGACAATGCGCCATTTCCTGCCCGCCGGAAAGCCCGCGCCGCCCAGTCCGCGCAGGCCGGATTGCTCAAGGATCTGGATCGCGTCTTCCCGCGAATACGAGACGGGGGCATCCGCCTGCACGGCGGGCGCATTGACGCAACGCTGGAGCAACTGATAGCCGCCTTGTTCGCGGTACGCCTGGAGGCGAAGGGCGTCGGGCAGTGGCGGAGCCGCATACCGCCGGGCGTTGAGGACGGACTGGATGCGCTCGGGAGTGGCGTGTTCCACCGGATGCTGACCGACGACCGCAATCGGCGCTTGCGCACAGCGGCCCACGCACGGGACGGCTTCCAGCCGGATACCGTCCTGATCCTGGAACGCGTCCAATAAGGCGTTGCCGTGCTGGATCGAACAGGACAGGCTGGTGCAGACCCGGACGATCGGGTGGGCGGGATCCGGTGCCAGATGATCGGGCACGACATGGAAGTGGTGATAGAAGGTGGCCACTTCATAGACTTCGGCCAGCGCGACCCGGTAACAGGCGGCCAGCGCAACCAGCGCGCTCTCTTTCAGGCACTGGTCGGCGTCCTGGAGCCGGTGCAGGGCTTCAATCAAGGTGTCCCGCGTTGTGGGCAGATCCGCAATCAGGCCCCGGACCCGGGCAAGCGCCGCCGGATCAACCTGTCTGCCCTTCGGCTGCTGGCGGCGTTTGCGCCGCGACGGGCTGAGCGCTTGCGCGGGTTGGGCAATGTCATTCATGGTCTGTCTCAACAGCGGTTAAATATGTTATTTTTTTCATATCTATAGCAACACAGTTTCAAGTTATCAGGTTTATCCACAAACACAAATAGGCTGTTTTCTACATAATGTTCAAGGTCTCCATCCAGCCGCATTGGCATATCCAAAGCAGTGCGCTGCCAGCCGGTTTCGACAGCAATATGCTGATCGGCTTGCTGCGCGGCATCCAGGAGGAGGGCTCGATTGCCGCGGCGGGCAGGCGGCTGGGCTTGTCCTACCGGTATGTATGGGGCTTGCTGCGTGAAGCGGAACAGGGCTTTGGCCTGCCGTTGCTCGACAAACAGCCTGGACGCGGCACGGTGTTGAGCCATCTGGGGCAGACCTTGCTGATGGCGGATGAGCGGATTCAGGCGCGCTTATCCCCCACCCTGAGCAGTCTTGCCTCGGAGCTGGACACGGAATTGCGCAAGGCCGTCTTCCACGCCGCGCAGGTCACGCGGCTGTTTGCCAGCCACGGGTTTGCCATTGCCACCTTGATCGAGCAACTGGCCCAGCAGGGCGTGGTGCTTGAGCTGCGCTACCAGAACAGCCTGGATGCGGTGGCGGCGCTCTCGCAGGGCGAATGCGACGTGGCGGGCTTTCATATTCCGATTGGCGGATTCCAGCGCGCGGCGGCGGCCGCCTATCGCGCCTGGCTCGATCCGAGACAGTATGTGGTGCTGCAAGTGGCGCGGCGGCAACAGGGCCTGTCCGTGGCGCCCGGCAATCCGAAGCAAATACGCGATCTGGCTGATCTGGTCCGGGCCGATGTGAAATTCGTCAATCGCCATCCGGGTTCGGGAACGCGGATGCTGCTTGATTTGATGCTGGCGGCGCGGGACCTGCCGATCAATCAGATCCGCGGCTATGACACGGCGGAGTTCACGCATGCGGCGGTGGCCGCCTACATTGCCAGTGATATGGCCGATGTGGGGCTGGGGATCGAGGCGGCGGCGCGGCGTTTCCAATTGGATTTCGTGCCGCTGTTTCAGGAGCGCTATTTTCTGACCGTGCGCAAAACGCAGTTTGAGCAGCCGTGGTGCCAGGCCATCCTGGGCACATTGCGCAGCCGCAGCTTCAGGCTGGGCTTGTCTGAAACGCCCGGCTACTGGACGGACCAGACCGGCACGGTACTGGAGTTGAGCGAGATTTTTGCGGACGATGGTCCGGCAGACAGGCCTAAGGCCTTCAATTAAGCCGGAAAAATGAAGCGGTTGAGCAGCAGCCTGCTGGCGTCCGCGGCGCCCACGGGTTTGCTGAAGAAAAAGCCCTGCGCATGATCGCAGTTGGCCGCTTTCAAGTGAACCACTTGTTCGAGGTTCTCCACTCCTTCGGCAATCACGGCAATACCCAGGTTGTGCGCCAGGGTGATGATTGAGCTGACAATCACGTCGTCGTCATGACTGTTCTTGATGTCGCGGATGAAGGAGCGGTCGATCTTCAGGATCTGTACCGGGAAATTCTTGATGTAGTTGAGGCTGGAAAATCCCTGGCCGAAATCATCGATGGCAATGCGGATGCCAAGACGGTTCAGTGAGCACAGCGCCTGGTTGGCGAACTCCACGGATTCCATCAGCATGGATTCCGTAATCTCGATTTCAATCAACGCTGGGGGGATGTCGTGGGCGCTCAGCGTTTGGGCGATCAACTCAGGAAAGAGGGGATCCATCAACTGGCGGGCCGATACGTTGATGGCGATCGGCACCAGCGGGTAGCCGTTGTCGCGCCAGATCCGCAATTGCTGGCAGGCGGATTGCGCCACCCAATGGCCCAGTTCATGGATGAAGCCGTTGCGCTCCGCCAGTGGAATGAACTCATTGGGGGGAACCAGGCCCAGATCGGGGTGGTTCCAGCGGACCAGGGCTTCAAAACCTGAAATGTGAAAATCGGCCATGGCGATCTTGGGCTGGTACTGGAGCAGCAGTTCGCCTTGCTGAATGGCGCGGGGCAGGCCCTGCTCCAACTGGAACAAGCGGTCGGAGTCCAGAGTGAAAGTATGCTCGTAGAGCGTGTAGCGGCCGCGGCCGCGCCGCTTGGACTGATACATGGCGGCGTCGGCGTGTTTGCACAGCTGCGCCACCTCTTCGCCATCCTTCGGGTACAGCGCAATGCCGATGCTCGAATTGACCTGAAGGTCATGGCCCTCCAAATCGCGGAAAGGGGTGCGGAGCTGATCGAGGATTTTCTCGGCGATCTTGATGGCGTCGTCGCTCTGGTTCAGGGCGGTGATGAAAATGGCGAATTCGTCGCCGCCCAGGCGCGCCACCACATCGGAGGCGCGCAGCGTTTCCCGCAAGCGCTGGGCCACGTGTTGCAGCAACTCATCGCCCACGTGGTGGCCGAGGGAGTCGTTGATGTGCTTGAACTGGTCCAGATCCAAATAGAGCAAGGCGAAGGTCTGGCGTGAACGTTTGGCGGTCAGCAGATGGGAAGACACCAGCTCCTGGAACATCCTGCGGTTTGGCAAACCGGTCAGGTGATCATGGGCCGCCAATGAAAAAGCGCGTTGTTTCTCTTCTTCCAGTTGATGGATCAGGTTCTGCTTCTCTTCGCTGTTCTGCGCCAGTTCGCGCAACAGCGTCTGCTGGGCCCGCGCGTTGCGGATGGTCACGCTGACAATGACGAGTATCAGCATGGACCACAACGTCAGGATCAACAGGTAGCGTTGCCGGATCTGCTCGCGACCGGGTGCGATTTGTTCAAGAAATTGCTCCAGATACCCGGTGAACACAGGGGGTGGCGCCGGATTGTGCTGGGTTGCGGCCGCCAGGATTTGCTGACGCTCGGCATCGAGCGAAGCCAGAACCACGCCCCACGAAATCAGCAGCAGCGCCAGAGCCAGGATGACGCTGGTGGCGAAGATGCGTTGGAAAGGCGTATGAATGAATCGGAATGACGGGCGTCGTCCGAAAGGTCGTGACAAGGCGGCACCAGCGGCAGGGTGAGAAGATCAGAAAACGATTATGTTGACTTCTCATGACAAGACCGTGACCATGCGCCAACGCGGTGCCGCAGGCGCTCCATGGAGGGGCGGAGACGCCCGGGCCGCCAGCCGGGAGTCTTCACGGTCTTGTTTGCCTGGAAACGGCTTGCGTTCAGTCCTGGTCCGGCGCGGCGGCGGGGCGGGAGCGGGTCTTCTTGGCGGCGGCCCGGCCGCGCTTGGCGGGCGCGGCAACCGGCGGCACCGGCGCGGCGGGATCCTTGGCCGGCGTTTTGCGGGCGCCGCGGGAGCGCGACGTGGCTGGCGCGACGCTCGGGGCTTCGGGGCCCGGCTTCAGGACCGGGGCCGCTTGGGTGTCCGCGATGACTGGCTGTGGTTCAGCGGGCTGAGCGGCGGTTGCAGCGCTGCCTGCTTCGGCGGCTGTCTTGCCGCCGCGTCTGCCCCCTGTCTTGCTGGCCGACGCAGGCTTCGGCGGGGCTTTGGCCGTCGGTTTCTCCGCTGTTTTGGGGCTTGTGGCCGCCGTGGCGGCGTCAGGGACTGCCGCGGCGCTTGTGAGCTGGGGTTCGCGAGCCGGACCCGTTCCCACGAAGTCGGCAACATCTGTGTCTGAAGCGCGGTATACGTAGCTGCCGGATTTGTCGTCCCGGCCCACCGCCAGCAATCCTTTCTTTTGCGCGGCGTCGAGCAGGTTGCCAAAAGCCCGGAAGCCATAATAGGTTTCATTGAAGTCGGGGCGGCGGCGCTTGATTGCATCTTTCAGCGCGGAGGCCCATATTTTGCCCGCATCGCCGCGTTCGGCGATCAGGTCTTCAAAGGTTTCCACCGCAATCCTGACGCCCTGGTCGCGTCGCCGCTCGAGTTCTTCGCGGCTCCACTTGCCGTCTTCCTTGGTTTGTCCGTTCTGGGCCGGGCGGTTTTCCTTCCGGTTCAAATCGGACTGGGCGCGGATGAAGTCATCGTAAAAAATGAACTCGTCGCAGTTGGCCACCAGCAGGTCAGACGTGGATCGCTTGACGCCAACACCAATGACCTTCTTGTCATTTTCCCGAAGCTTGGACACCAGCGGGGAGAAGTCCGAGTCGCCGCTGATGATGACGAAGGTATTGACGTGGGACTTGGTGTAACACAGGTCAAGCGCATCCACCACCAGCCGGATGTCGGCGGAGTTCTTGCCGGATTGCCGCACGTGCGGGATTTCGATCAGCTCGAAGTTGGCCTCGTGCATCGTGCCTTTGAAGCTTTTGTAGCGTTCCCAGTCGCAATAGGCTTTCTTGACGACGATGCTGCCCTTGAGCAGCAGCTTTTCCAACACAAGGTTGATGTCGAACTTTTCATAGTTGGCGTCTCTGACACCAAGCGCCACGTTTTCAAAATCGCAAAAAAGCGCCATGCTGATGTGATCAAGCGAGGAAGCCATCCGTCTCTCCTAAGCGTGAGGGTCAGCGCAGCCGCTGGCCAAGATAGCGGGTCAGATAGGCTTCGCCTTGGTGACCGGCGCCTTCGGCCAGGTGGTCAACGCCTTCCGTGCCGAGTGTTTCAGTGAGTATGCCCTGCAAGTCCTGGCGAATGTCCGCCAGCGTGGGCAGCATGTCCAGGTCTGTCGGGCCGCCGCTGCCGCGTTCGAGCTGGAGCGGATGGAAGACCTCAAGGAGGAAGCGGCCGCCGGGTTTCAAGGCCAGTGCCAATTTGCGGTGGATCCGCTGCCGCAGGGCGGCTGGCAGGTGAACGAAGATCATGACCACGGCATCAAAACGGGCAATGCCGGGATCCCAATCGTTCAAGTCGGCTTCCAGGGTGTCTATCGCGCAGTGGCGGCGCTGCGCGAGTATCTGGGCTTTGGCTAGGCCGACTGGGGAGGCGTCCACCGACAGGACTTCGTGGCCTTGTTCCGCTAGCCAGACGCCGTTGCGGCCTTCGCCGTCGCCCGGCACGAGCACCCGCGAGGCGGGGGCAATCAGGCTGGCCTGGGCTTGCAGGAAAGCGTTGGGCTCGGTGCCGTATTTGAAGTCGGCGGCGGCGTAGCGTTGATCCCAGAAAGCATGACTCATGAAGGCCTCAGCGTAGCGGTGATTCAAGGGCGAACAGGCTGGCAACGGTTTCGCGGGCGCGGACCACCTGCGCGCGCTGACCGTCCACCATGACTTCGGCGGCGCGTGGACGCGTGTTGTAGTTGCTGGCCATGACCATGGCATAGGCGCCCGCGGACTCGACGGCCAGCAGATCGCCTTCCTCAACGTTGAACGAGCGGTCCTTGGCCAGCCAGTCCCCGCTTTCGCAGACCGGGCCGACCACGTCATACAGCGTGGCCTGGCCAGCCCGCGGCGCAACGGCCAGCACGCCATGATAGGCGTCGTACAGCGTGGGGCGCAGCAGGTCGGTCATGGCCGCGTCAACAATGATGAAGTTCTTGGCGTCGGTGGGCTTCAGGTATTGGATCTCGGTGATCAGCAGGCCCGCATTGCCGACCAGCGAGCGGCCCGGTTCCATCACGATCTGGCAGTGCCCATAGCCGCGCCGGTCCAGCCGCTCGAACACCTGGGTCAGCAGTGTGATCGGCAGCAGCGGGGTTTCATCGTCGTACTTGATGCCCAGGCCCCCGCCGATATCGATGTGCTTGACCTCGATCTGGTGCTGCTTGAGCTGGTCGAGCAGATCGATCAGCTTGTCCAGCGCATCCAGGAAAGGCGTGGCTTCGGTGATCTGGGAGCCGATGTGGCAATCCACGCCAACAATTTCCAGGCCGGGCAGGGTCCGGGCATGTTGGTAGACGCTGGGCGCCAGGGCAATATCAATGCCGAATTTGTTTTCTTTCAGGCCGGTGGAAATATAGGGATGGGTTTTGGGATCCACATCGGGGTTCACGCGCAGCGAGACCCGCGCGGTCTTGCCCAGCTCGACCGCCACCTTGGACAGCCGCTCCAGCTCAGACGTGGATTCGACGTTGAAGCACTTCACGCCCGCTTCCAGCGCGAGCTGGATTTCGTCGCGCTGTTTGCCAACGCCGGAGAACACGACTTTGGATGGATCACCGCCCACGGCCAGCACACGCTGGAGTTCTCCGCCCGATACGATGTCGAAGCCGGAACCCAGGTCCGAAAACGTCTTCAGGACCGCCAGGTTGGAGTTGGCCTTCATGCCGAAGCAGACCAGGGCGTTACGTTGTCCGATTCCATCCAGATAAGCCTGGTAGGCGGCTTTCAAGGCCGCCAGCGAGTAGATATACAGCGGCGTGCCGTGTTCCCGGGCCAGGTCGGCGACCTTGACCTGTTCGACGAACAGCTCGCCGTCTTGATAGTGGAAGTGGGGAAAACCAACGGGGGTGGGTAAGGTCTGGGCGTTCATGATGAAGAAGAGAAGGTGGAAAGAGTCGTGCCAGGCAGAGCGGGAGCGCTTGCAAGGGAGGGGGCGGCGCTGGCTTGGGGCAGGTAGAGCGGGCCTTTTTGTCCGCAGGCGCTCAAGCCCAGCAGCAAGGTAACCATGCCGACATATCGCCAACTCGACGCAATGCCGGCACGGGTGGCTACAATGGGCGGATCAGTAACCGCTGGACGATCAAGGCATGGATCGTGCAAACAAGGCGTGGGTTTCATGTCGGACATGGTAGAGATTATGAACGAAAGCGAATTTCATGCGATTTCAACGGCCATTCTGGACGCCATTGAAAAACAGGCCGACGTCTGGTTCGATGAGCTGGACGTCGAGCTGGAAAGCGTTCGGAACGGCAATGTGTTGACGCTGATTTTTGAAAATGGCTCGCAAGTGGTGATCAACAGCCAGGCTCCAAAACTAGAAATGTGGGTTGCTGCCAAGCGTGGTGGATTTCATTATAAAAAGCAAGGCGCGGTCTGGGTGGACGGCCGCTCCGGCAATACCCTGCATGACGACTTGTCCGCCATCTGTACGGAGCAGTCGGGCAGAACGCTGAGCGTCAGCATCCCATGAATTAGGGCCACCCCTACGCGCTTCGCGCGCCCCTCAAGGGGCGGCGCTGGCGGACTGGCAAAGCCAGATCCGCTGCGCCCGGGATAAGGCCGAGGTTTTTCTGTAGGAGCGAGCCCTGCTCGCGAACACGATTGTTTGACAACCTTCGCGAGCAGGGCTCGCTCCTACATAAGAAACTGTCACCATTCAGAGAAGAACCTCGGCCCATCCAGGACACCGTGGATCCGGCTTCGCCGGTCCACCGGTGTCGCCCCCTTGAGGGGGCGCGCGAAGCGCGTAGGGGGTGGGCCTCCTAATCGCCGTCCTGCCAGGCGGGCGGCATGGTGGGTGTGGATTCGCCCCGCATGACCTGCCCCAGGTTCTCCAGGAAGGATGAGAGCGGATCGGAGCCGGGCTCCGGTTCCACTGCAATCCCCACGGTGCTGATGGCTTTTCCGGGCGGGAATTCACTGAAATAGTACTCATTGCCCTCGCGGACCAGGCCGGTGGGCACGTCCCGGTTGCGGTTCGGGAATTCCTTCAGCGCCTGCTGCATGTAGGACAGCCAGATCGGAATGGCGGCGCCGCCGCCGGTTTCCCGCGCGCCGAGGCTTTTCGGCTGATCGAAGCCGAGCCAGGCGATCCCGACGCGATCCTGGGTATAGCCCGCGAACCAGGCATCCACCGAGTTGTTCGTGGTGCCGGTCTTGCCGCCAACGTCGTTGCGCTTCAGGGACAGGACCGAACGGGCCGTGCCCGAGTTCACCACGTCGCGCAGCATGGAGTCCATGACGAAGGCGGTGCGCGGATCAATGGCGCGAAGCCGCTCCTCACCCGCTTTGCCCGGCTGGGCCTGCATCAGCACCCGGCCATTGTTGTCGGTGACTTTCTCGATCAGATACGGAGCGATGCGGTAGCCGCCATTGGCGAAGACCGAGTAGGCGCCGGCCATTTGCAGCGGCGTGACGGCGCCCGCGCCAAGCGCCATCGTCAGATAGGCGGGGTGGCGGGCGGCATCGAAGCCAAAGCGGGTGATGTAGTCTTGCGCATACTGCGGCGTGATGCTTTGCAGGATACGGACGGACACGATGTTCTTCGAGCGGGTCAGGCCCTGGCGCATGGTGACGGGAGGGCCGTGGCGGCCATCATAGTTCTTTGGTTCCCAGCGTTGCGAGCCGGTGGCCGAGGCTTCCAGCACGAAAGGATCGTCTGAAATCAGCGTGGATGGGGTCAGGCCGCGTTCCAGCGCCGCCGCGTAGATGAAGGGCTTGAAGCTGGAGCCGGGCTGGCGCCAGGCCTGGGTGGCGCGGTTGAATTTTCCGCGATAGAAATCAAAGCCGCCAACCATGGCCTGGATGGCGCCGTTCTGCGGGTTGACCGCCACGAAAGCCGCCTGGACGTCCGGGAGTTGCGTGATCTGCCAGTCATCGCCCTGCTTGACGATGCGCACCACCGCGCCGCGCCGGATCTTGCGCGCGGGCTGGGCCTTGGCGGACAGCGCCGGTTGGACAAAGCGCAGGTTCTTGCCTGAAATCTTGATGACTTCATTGGCGCTGCGCGCTACGGTGACTTCCTTGTCCGTGGCGTTGAGCACGACGGCGGCGAGCAGGTTGTCATTGTCCGTGTGGGCGTCCAGCGCGTTGTCAATGGCGTCGTTGAAGGCGTCCGGGTTGCGTTCGACACCGTCCGCCAGGGTCACGAAGGCCTCCGGGCCGCGATAGCCGTGGCGCTGCTCATAGGTCAGCACCCCTTGGCGCAGCGCCCGGTAAGCGGCCTCCTGCTCGGCCTTGGTGACAGTGGTGTAGACGTTCAGGCCCCGCGTGTACGTGCCTTCGCCATAGATGTCATAGACCAGTTGGCGGGCCAGTTCGGAGACGTATTCGGCGCGTACCGCGAACTCGCCACCCAGCTGGCGAAGCTGAAGCTTTTCAGCCATGGCCACCTGGTATTCGGTTTCAGACAGATAGTTCAGGTCGCGCATCCGGCGCAGCACGTAGTGCTGGCGCGTGGTGGCGCGGGACCAGTTCACAACCGGGTTGAAGCGCGACGGCGCTTTCGGGATGCCCGCTAGCATGGCGGCTTCAGCGGGGGTCAGCTCGGACAGTTCCTTGCCGTAATAGATCAGCGCGGCCGAGGAAAAACCATAGGCGCGCTGGCCCAGATAGATCTGGTTGACGTAGAGCGCGAGGATTTCATCTTTGCTGAGGCTGGCCTCGATTTTCAGGGTCAGCAGGATTTCATACAGCTTGCGGGTCCAGGTTTTTTCCGAACTCAGATAGAAGTTGCGCGCCACCTGCATGGTGATGGTGCTGGCGCCCTGGCTTTTGGAGCCCTGCGCAATATTGGCCAGCGCGGCCCGCATGACGCCGCGCCAATCAATGCCGCCATGCTGGTAGAAGCTGTCGTCTTCGGCGGCAAGAATGGCGGCTTTCAGCACATTCGGGATTTCAGCACTGCGCACCACGTTGCGCCGTTCTTCGCCGAATTCGCCAATCAAGACGTTGTCGGCGGTGTAGACGCGCAGCGGCACTTTGGGATGGTAATCAGTCAGCGCATCGAGATCGGGAAGATTCGGATAGGCCATGGCAAGCGCCAAACCGATCAGCAGCGCAACGCACGCGGCCAGCCCGGCGAGCACAGCCAGGATCTTGAGCAAAATTCGGGTCATGAGGAATAGTTCTCTAGCAGATTCGAACCATTATAGGAAGATCGGGCCTGCTTGGCGCAACGATGCGTGGATCGCAGCACATCGTTACATTCGCCTGGGCACAATTGCGGGTAGGCGAGCGCGCGCCGCTTGCGTGATAATGGAGGCTCTTTAACATCATGCAGGGCCTGGGCCCTCGATCGCTTGTGAGTGCAGATTCTCTTGTGTCCGGCCCGCCGCCCGACCTGACCCCGCCCGAGACGCCTTTCGTGGCGCCAATCATCCTGGTGGGCATGATGGGGGCGGGGAAAACCACGATCGGCCGGGCGTTGGCGCGCGCCATGAACCGGGAGTTCGTCGATGTCGATCTGGTCATCGAAGCGCGCACCGGCGTCAAGATTCCCACCATTTTTGAAGTGGAGGGAGAAACGGGGTTCCGGCGTCGCGAGACTGCAACGATTGATGAGTTTACCCGGCGCTCCGGCGTGGTGCTGGCCACGGGCGGCGGTGCGGTGGTGGCGCCACAGAACCAGCGCCTGCTGGCCGAGCGCGGCATCATTATTTATTTGCGGGCGCGGGCCGAAGAACTTTATGCCCGGACTCGCTACGATAAAAACCGGCCCTTGCTGCAAACCGCGGATCCGCTGGGCCGGATCACAGAATTGTTGGAGGCGCGCCAGCCCTTGTATGAAAGGCTGGCGGACGTGGTCGTGGATACCGGCAGGCACCCGATCCCGCGCTTGGTGCAACGCCTGATTCCTCAGCTTCAGGCTTGCGTAAAGCCGGTGGCGGACCCGTCAACGCTGCCCCCTTTGGAGAAACTATGAACGTCGTTGAAGTCAATACCCCAGGCGGCCAGTACGCCATCCGGATTGCCCCGGGCCGCCTGGACCATTTGCATGAAGCCGTGCCCGCGGACGCCACGCGCCTGGTGGTGGTGACCAATCCCACCGTGGCGGCGCTGTATGAGGCGCGGGCGCTTGCCAGCCTGAAGCGCTCGGGCAAAGACGTGATGACCGTGACGCTGCCTGATGGCGAATCCTACAAAGACTGGCAAACCTTGAATTTGATCTTTGACGCCATGCTGGCGGCCCACTGTGACCGCAAGGCCGTGATCGTGGCGCTGGGCGGCGGCGTGATCGGGGACATGGCGGGCTTTGCCGCCGCCGTCTATATGCGCGGCATTCGCTTCATCCAGGTGCCGACCACGCTGCTGTCGCAGGTGGATTCCTCAGTGGGCGGCAAGACCGCGGTCAACCACCCGATCGGGAAAAACATGATCGGCGCGTTCTATCAGCCGATTGCGGTGGAAATTGATACCGCCGTGCTGTCCACGCTGCCGGACCGTGAGATTTCCGCCGGCCTGGCTGAAGTCATCAAGTATGGCGCCATTTTTGATGCCGCCTTCTTCCAATGGTGCGAAGAAAACGTCCCGGCCCTGCGTGCGCTGGAGCCGAAGGCCGTGGCCTATGCGATTGCCCGCTCGTGCGAGCTGAAAGCCTGGGTGGTGTCGCAGGATGAGCGCGAAACCGGCCTGCGCGCCGTGTTGAACTTCGGACATACCTTTGCCCACGCCATTGAGGCGGGGCTGGGCTTTGGCGTCTGGCTGCACGGTGAGGCCGTGGGCTGCGGCATGGTGCAGGCGGCGCAGTTGTCGGTGGCCAGCCACGGTTTGCCGCAAGCCGATGCGGACCGGGTGCGGGCCTTGGTGCAGGCCATTGGCTGTCCGGACTATGGGCCTGATCTTGGCACCGAGCGCTGGTTCGATCTGATGCTTGGTGACAAAAAAACGGAAGCGGGCGAGTTGCGCTTCATTCTGTTGCCCGAGCTGGGCCGCGCCGTGCGCGCCGGTGTGGACGCCGCGCTGGTCCGCGACACCTTGCAACGGACGGTCGCGGCGCAAGCCGGACCGGAAACCGCCCAGATTGCCTAATTCACCCGACGGAGGATGGAATGACCCAGGTGTTGGCGCCGTACGCCTGCCATGCTGAACAGAGCCGGGGGCGGATGCACCCGGAGCCTGAGCCGGAAGGCCGCTCGCAGTTCCAGCGTGACCGGGACCGCATCATTCACTCCAATGCCTTTCGTCGGCTTGAGTACAAAACCCAGGTCTTCATCAACCATGAAGGGGATTTGTTCCGCACCCGCCTGACGCACAGCCTCGAAGTGGCGCAGATCGCCCGTTCCGTGGCGCGTACCCTGCGTTTGAACGAGGATCTGGTTGAAGCCATTTCACTGGCGCATGATCTGGGGCATACCCCTTTCGGCCATGCGGGGCAGGACATGCTGCACACCTGCATGCAGCAGTTCGCCCCGGAGGCGGGCGGGTTTGAACACAACCTGCAAAGCCTGCGGGTGGTGGACGAGCTCGAAGAACGTTACGCGGAGTTCAACGGCCTGAACCTGTGCTTTGAAACGCGGGAAGGCATCCTGAAACACTGCACGGAGGCCCGGGCGCGCCGCCTGGGCAGCGTGGGTGAGCGCTTCCTGCTGAAGCAGCAGCCGTCGCTGGAAGCGCAATTGGCCAATCTCTCGGATGAGATCGCCTACAGCAATCATGATCTGGATGACGGTTTGCGTTCGGGCCTGATCACGGTGCAGCAACTCTCGGCCGTCAGCCTGTTTTCCCGCCATTTCAATGAGGTGTCGGCGCGTTATGCGGGTTTGAATGAGCGGCGGCTGATTACAGAAACCGTTCGCCGGATGATCAATACGCTGATCATTGATCTGACGCGAGCCACGGAAGCACGCATCACCGAGCATCAGCCCGCGTCCGTGGATGCGGTCCGGCGCTGCCCGCCGCTGGTGGGCTTCAGTCCGGCGGTTCGGGCGGAAGCCACGGAACTGAAGCGTTTCCTCTACGACAATCTCTACCGGCACTATCGCGTGATGCGCAATACCAGCAAAGCGCAGCGAGTGCTGCGTGAGCTGTTCGAAGCATTCTTCGCCGATCCGCGCCTGCTGCCGCCCGCGCATCAGGCCAAGGCGGAGTCCGGCCAGGCGCGAGCGATTGCCGATTACATTGCCGGCATGACGGACCGCTACGCGGTCAAGGAACACAAGCGCCTATTCGCCGTTCTGTAGGAGGCATTCCATAAGGAGTCAGGAACCGTACTGACGGCTGTTTTTGTCCGCCGCGGCTTTTGCGAATGGCGTCTCTGCTTCTCCGCAGGCATGCTGGGTCTTTCTCCGGAGGCCGCCATGCATCTTGCTTTTGCCGCGTCATCGCCCCGAACTTACCGCCTGTGTGAGCCTGACCCGCCAAGTGGCAGCGCGCTCCCCGACCTGACCCCTGACTTCGACGGCATCTGGAAAATCGCGCTGCAAACCTGGCTGCCGCAATGCTTGGCCCTGTTTTGGCCCGCTACTCATGAAAAAATCAATTGGCGCGTGCCACCGGTGTTTCTGGACAAGGAATTGCAGCGCATTGCCAGAACCCTGAAAAAAGGCGAAAAACGCCTGGATGTGTTGGCGCAACTGGCCTTGAAACAGGGCGGGAAAGTCTTGCTGTTGCTGCATCTGGAAGTGCAAGCAGGCCGGATTGAGTTGAGCTTTCCCAAGCGCATGTTTCACTATCGAATTCGTTTGTTCGAACGTTACCCGCAGCATGCCCTGCTGTCTTGTGCCATTTATCTGGACCGTGACCAAGGCGACGAACAAGGGGTGTTTCAACAAGGCGTTTTCGGCGATGACCTGACCTTTCGCTTCCCCGTCATCAACCTGGCCCGTTGGCGGCACCGCATGGCAGAATTGGAGAGTCTGGCGCTAGATAACCCTTTTGCGGCAGTCATCCTGGCACAGTTGACTAGCCGTGCCACCAAGCCCGATCGCCACCGCCTAGCCAGCAAACTCCACCTGGCCCG
>JBAYOI010000003.1:0-58213 GCA_041678365.1 Pigmentiphaga sp.
ACGCGCAGGCAGTGCTGGGCGGAAGGCAGTGGTGGGACGATGCAGTTCATGTGCATCGGGACGAATTTGACGTCGTAGCGCGGGAACAGGAATTTCAGCGGGACGGACCAGTTGTCGTCGAACAGCAGCGTATCGGTGAAGGCATGGTTGATGCCCGCCTTGGCGGACTCCCGAACAATGGCCTTGGCCAGATCGGGGTGGCCGCTGATTTCGTAGTCAGGCACGTTCAGCCAGTCCCGGAACCACGGCGCCGGTCCTTGCCAATGCGCGCCGGTGCCCACCAGAAAGTCCGGCACATGGCTCAGCGGCGTATTGAGCAGGTGGTCATTGGCAACGCCAATGACGACGTCCGGCTTCAATGCTTCCATCTTGTCATGGAAGTCTTGGTAGCCCTTGAGCACCGCCTGTTGCTGATGTTCGGGCGCCTTGTCGATCCATCCGGTCACCCCGGGGGCGTGTGCTACGCCCAGGGTCGCAATCAATGTGGCCATTCTTGGTTCCTTACTCTTGGTGGGCGATGCCCATTTTCTCGGCATAGAGCAGCGCCGCGTCGCTGCTGTTGTGGTTGCGGCTGCCGCCGCGGAACAGGCGGGAAATCTGGGGCAGGAAGTAAGGGTGGACACCCATTTTGCCCAGCGCCTCGATGTCGATGTTGCGCCACGCCTGTTTTTCCGCATCGTTCAGGCCGTATTGCGCCATGACGGCCTCAATGTCCCGCTGGAACACGGCATACAGCTCGGCATCGCGGCGCAGGTCGAACACCATCTGGTTCGAGGCCAGGGTTTTGTCGGTATCTAGAATCCCCATCGTATCTCCTTGATTTATGGTGAAGGCGAGCGCCTTCAGGCCTGCCAGGCATCCAGCACGGTCTGGCTCGGGCAGGCGTCGCCAAACAGGAAGTTGACGTTGTCGACCGTGGCCTGGTGTGCGGCGGGCGTGTGAGCTGAGACGGCGTCTTCAAGCATGACGCAGTAATAACCCAGCGAGTGGGCGTCGCGCAGGCTGGACTCCACGCAAATATGGGTCTGGACGCCGGTGAACACCAGGGTTTCGATGCCGCGCCGCTGGAGTGTTTCATGCAGGGAGGTCCGGTGAAAGCCGCTATAGGTGTGCTTGATCACTTGCGGTTCGTCCGCGTGGGCCTGCAATTGGAACAGCTCGGCGCCCCAACTGCCCGGTGCGCAGCATGCTTGCGTGATGTTGCGTTCGAGCAGCTTGCTGCGCATGGAAGCGGGCAGCGCGGCGTGGGAGTAGTCCGCCATCACCCAGATGACCGGCACGCCACGCCGACGGGCCGCATCCACCATGCGCTGAATGGGTGGAACGACGGTGGCGGCGCTTTGGACGTCTTTGCCCATGACGCGGTCAATATAGCCGCCGCTGGCGCAGAAATCATTCTGCATGTCGATGACGAGCAGGGCGGTGGGGCGCTGCAGTTTTTCAGCCAAGCCGGTGGCAACAGGCTGGCTGGTCGTGGGACGGTCGTGCGGCACGGCGCTCTCCAGGGAAAGGGGAACGGAAGGTTGTTTTCGATTTATTCACAGAGTATCGATATTCACGTCTATTTAAATATAAAATCGATTATTCTGTGCGTGTCTGTCACAAAAATACGGGTAAACGACAGGATGGAAACCCCGTAGGTCATGCGTAAGTTGAGCGTAAGGGAAAGCCGCGTTAGCATGGTTTCATGCGCGGCCGGTCCTCGAAGCTGGACGGCTTTTTTCAGGAGATCCAAATGCTTAAAGTCAGTGAAATTCTGCGTGTCAAAGGGGATGCCCTCTTTACGGCCAGCCCGGATACTCCGGTAAAAGACGTCGTCAATACGATGGTGCTGCAGGACATTGGTTCAATGGTGGTCATGGAGTACGGAGAACTGGTCGGCATGCTGACCTTCCGTGAAATCAACCAGCTGTTGTACAAGAATGGCGGCGGGCTCGGGGATACCATGACCCGAAGCATCATGGACGACGCGCCCGTTACGGTGTCCCCGAACACCGACGTTGATGAAGTCAGCCGCCTGATGCTGGATCGCCATGCGCGCTACATCCCCGTCATGGACGGCCGTACCCTGCTTGGCGTCATTTCCTTCTATGACGTGGCCAAGGCGGTGGTGGAAGCCCAGGATTTTGAAAACAAAATGCTGAAGGCCTACATCCGGGATTGGCCCGGCGATCACCGTGAAATGGAGCGCTGAGCCCGCTAAAAACTCCCCAGCTTGTCGCTGCTGATGCGATAATCGGCTTTTTCTTGTAGACACTATCAGGAACGTTATGGCTGGCAGCACACTTGGGGAGCTTTTTCGTGTCACCAACTTCGGTGAGTCTCATGGTCCTGCCATCGGCTGCGTGATTGATGGCTGTCCGGCCGGTATGACGCTGACCGAGGCCGACATCCAGAAAGAGCTGGACCGGCGCCGTCCGGGCACGTCGCGCCACGTGACCCAGCGCCAGGAACCTGATCAGGTTGAAATCCTTTCCGGCCTCTATGAAGGTAAGACCACGGGCACCCCGATTGCGCTGCTGATCCGCAACCAGGACGCGCGCAGCAAGGATTATTCCGCCATCGCGCGCACTTTCCGGCCCGGCCATGCCGATTACACTTACTGGCATAAATTCGGCCAGCGCGACCCGCGCGGCGGTGGCCGTTCGTCTGCCCGCCTGACCGCGCCCACGGTGGCGGCGGGCGCCGTGGCAAAGAAATGGCTTGAAGAACACTACGGTACCCGCATCCGCGGCTATATGAGCCAGCTTGGCCCGATCGCCATTCCCTTCGAGTCCTGGGACGAAGTCAGCCAGAACGCCTTTTTTGCCGCCAACCGTTCGCAAATCGCCGAGCTTGAGGCCTATATGGATGCGCTGCGGCGCGAGGGCGACTCCATCGGCGCCCGCATTGAAGTCGTGGCCGAAGGCGTGCCGGTCGGGCTTGGCGAGCCGCTCTATGACCGCCTTGACGCGGATATTGCGCATGCCATGATGGGCCTGAACGCGGTCAAGGGCGTTGAGATCGGGGCGGGCTTTGCGTGCATCGCGCAAAAAGGCAGCGAGCACGGCGATGAAATCACGCCCACCGGCTTCGTCACCAACCAGGCGGGCGGCGTGCTGGGCGGCATCTCGACTGGCCAGCCGATCACGGTGTCGCTGGCCATCAAGCCCACCTCCAGTATTCGCATCGAGCGCCGCTCGATTGATCTGGAGGGCAATCCCACCCTGGTTCAGACCCTGGGCAGGCATGACCCCTGCGTGGGCATCCGCGCCACGCCCATTGCCGAGGCGCTGCTGGCCACCGTGCTGATGGATCACGTGCTGCGCCAGCGCGCTTTCGCGCCGGAGGTGCGCATTCAAACGCCGGACGTGGAAGCCGCCGGGCGCTGAGCCGTTTTCCTTTCTTCTTTATCGTCGAGGTCTGCTCATGAAGAAGCCGTTTCTTTCCTTCCGCGTCTCCCGTTTGCTGCTTGCGGTTGCGGCGGCAAGTGCCGCGCTGACGGCGTGCCAATCCGTGCAAACCACCGGGAGCGGGACGATTGGCGTCTCGCGAAACCAGTACATGACGAGCCTGGTGTCCGAAGCGCAATTGAACCAGCAAGCCGTGGCGCTTTACCAGAAAACGCTGGCCGATGCCAAAAGCAAGGGTCAGTTGAATACGAATGCGGCGCAGACCCAGCGGGTCAAGACCATTTCGGATCGCCTGATCCGGCAAGTGGGGGCATTCCGGCCCGATGCCGCCAGTTGGGCCTGGGAAGTCAACGTCATCACCAGCGACGAAGTCAATGCCTGGTGCATGCCGGGCGGGAAAATCGCGGTTTACAGCGGCCTGATCAACACGATCAAGCCTACCGATGCCGAACTGGCCGCGGTGATCGGCCATGAAATCGCGCATGCGCTGCGCGAGCACTCGCGTGAGCAGGCGTCGCAGCAAGTGGCCACGCAGATGGGCTTGAGCGTCCTGACGGCGATCACCGGCACGCAATTGACCAATGATCTGGGCAGTGTGCTGTCCAACGTGATGTTCGAGTTGCCGAACAGCCGCGGCCATGAGTCCGAAGCGGACTTGATCGGTGTGGAGCTGGCGGCGCGCGCCGGTTATGACCCGCGCGCGGCGGTGACGCTGTGGCAGAAAATGGGCCAGCTCTCCGGCGGCAGCCGGAATGTGGAATGGCTGTCCACCCACCCGTCGCCGGAAACGCGGATGGCTGAACTGCAACGGGCCGCCGAGCGCGTCATGCCGCTCTACAACCAGAAGTAAGCGCGGAACCGTCCCTGCCTTCGACTGGAGAATCCTGGCCGAAGGTCCGGGGCTTGCGATGTTTGTCCGGACAAGTCCAATTAAATGTCCGGACATTTTCGAGGAATCGTGCCAAACCCAACAGCGATGCGGGATTCGTGTGGCATAATCTTTACTTCCAATGACCCGAATACTTGTTTTTCCCGTGCTTGTGCGCACTGATTTCGCATAATGTCCGGACAAAGTATTCTTTTCTCAAGACCGGAATCATGGCTCAGACTCTCTATGACAAGTTATGGGACGCCCACGTCGTCCATCAGGGGCAAGACGGCACCTGTCTGATCTACATCGACCGCCAGTTGCTGCATGAAGTCACCAGCCCGCAAGCCTTTGAAGGCCTGAAAATGGCGGGCCGCAAGGTGTGGCGCATCAGCGCCAACGTGGCGGTGGCGGATCACAACGTCCCGACCGCCAACCGCGATCAGGGCATTGCCGATCCGGTTTCCCGCCAGCAGCTCGAGACGCTGGACGAAAACTGTTCTGAATATGGCATTGTCCAGTTCGGCATGGGAGACGTCCGCCAGGGCATCGTGCACGTGATGGGGCCTGAGCAAGGGGCCACCTTGCCCGGCATGACGGTGGTCTGCGGGGATTCGCACACGTCCACGCACGGCGCCATTGCCGCGATGGCGTTCGGCATCGGCACCTCTGAAGTGGAGCACGCGCTGGCCACGCAGACGCTGTCCGCGAAAAAGAACAAGAATATGCAGGTTCGGGTCGAGGGCAAATTGCCGCCGGGCTGTACCGCCAAAGACATCATCCTGCATGTGATCGGCAAAATCGGCACGGCGGGCGGCACGGGCCATGCCATCGAGTTCGCGGGCAGCACGATCCGTGACCTGTCGGTGGAAGGTCGCATGACGATCTGCAATATGGCCATTGAAGCGGGCGCCCGCGTCGGCCTGGTTGCCGTCGACGAAAAGACCATTGACTATTTCCGGGGCCGTCCGTACGCGCCGAAGGGCGAACAATGGGATCAGGCCGTTGCCTACTGGAAGACCTTGGTGTCGGACGAAGGCGCGCATTTTGACCGCGTGGTGGAAATCAACGCGGCGGACATCGAGCCGCAAGTCACCTGGGGTACCTCGCCTGAAATGGTGGTGCCGGTTGGCGCCACGGTGCCGGATCCCGCCAACGAGACGGATGAAACGCGCAAGCAGGGCATTGAGCGCGCTTTGAGCTATATGGGTCTTGAGGCGAATATGCCGATGACCGATATCAAGATTGACAAGGTCTTCATCGGTTCGTGCACGAACTCGCGAATCGAGGACCTGCGCGCCGCCGCCTCCGTGGTCAAGGGCCGCAAAGTGGCGGGCAACGTCAGCTTGGCCATGGTCGTGCCGGGCTCGGGCCTGGTCAAGGCGCAGGCCGAGGAAGAGGGGCTGGACAAGATTTTTCTCGACGCCGGATTCGAGTGGCGCGACCCGGGCTGCTCCATGTGCCTGGCCATGAACGACGACAAGCTGTTGCCGGGCGAGCGCTGCGCGTCCACGTCCAACCGCAATTTTGAAGGGCGCCAGGGCCAGGGCGGCCGCACGCATCTGGTCAGCCCCGCGATGGCGGCGGCCGCCGCGGTGGCCGGTCATTTCGTCGACGTTCGTCAATTCTAAGAGGTCACTCATGCAAGCGTTCACCGTACATCAAGGATTGGTTGCGCCACTCGACCGTGAAAACGTCGACACGGACCAGATCATTCCGAAGCAGTTCCTGAAATCCATCTACCGGACCGGCTTCGGCCCGAACCTGTTCGATGCCTGGCGCTATCTTGACGAAGGCCAGCCGGGCATGGACAACAGCAAGCGTCCGCTGAATCCGGACTTCGTGCTGAACCAGGCGCGTTACCAAGGCGCGTCGGTGCTGCTGGCGCGCAAGAACTTCGGCTGCGGCTCGAGCCGCGAGCATGCGCCGTGGGCACTGGAGCAGTATGGCTTTCGCGTCGTCATTGCGCCGTCGTTTGCGGATATCTTCTTCAACAACTGCTTCAAGAACGGCGTGCTGCCGATCGTGCAGCCGGAAGACGTGGTTGCCCGCCTGTTCGAGGAAGTGGAAGCGCAGCCCGGCTATCAACTGACGGTGGATCTGGAGCAGCAGAAAGTGATGACGCCGTCGGGCGACTCCTTTTCCTTTGAGATCGATGACTTCCGCAAGTACTGCATGGTGAACGGGCTCGATGAAATCGGCCTGACCCTGCGCAATGAAGACAAGATCCGTGCATTCGAACAAGCGCGCCTGGCCCGGCATCCGTGGCTGGCCGCGCCGGGTCTCTAACTCTTAACCAAGGTAGATGTATGTCATTAATTGCCATTTTGCCGGGTGACGGCATTGGTCCTGAAATCGTTGAGCAGGCGCAACGGGTGCTGAGCGCGCTGGGCGAGAACTTCCAGATGGAAACGCAGCCGGTGGGCGGCGCGGCCTATGAGGCCGCGGGCCACCCGCTGCCCGCGGCAACGCTGGAGCTGGCCAAACGGGCCGACGCCGTGCTGTTCGGCGCCGTCGGCGATTGGAAGTACGATGCGCTGGAGCGCGCGCTGCGTCCGGAACAAGCCATTCTCGGCCTGCGCAAGGAACTGGGGCTGTTTGCCAACCTGCGGCCCGCCATCCTGTATCCCGAACTGGCCAATGCCTCGTCATTGAAGCCGGAAGTGGTGGCAGGCCTGGATATCCTGATCATCCGCGAGTTGACCGGCGACATCTACTTCGGCCAGCCGCGCGGCGTGCGCACGGCGCCGGACGGCGCGTTCGCGGGTGAGCGCGAGGGCTTCGACACGATGCGCTATGCCGAGCCCGAAGTGCGCCGCATTGCCAAGGTGGCCTTTGAGACCGCGCGCAAGCGCAACAAGAAGCTGTGCAGCGTGGACAAGTCCAATGTGCTGGAAACCTTCCAGTTCTGGAAAGACATCATGATCGACGTTTCCCAGTCCTATCCGGACGTGGAGTTGACGCATATGTACGTGGACAATGCGGCCATGCAACTGGTGCGCGCGCCGAAGCAGTTCGATGTGATCGTGACCGGCAATATGTTCGGCGACATCCTGTCTGACCAGGCATCGATGCTGACCGGTTCGATCGGCATGCTGCCATCGGCGTCGCTGAACGAGTCGGGCAAGGGCCTGTACGAGCCCAGCCACGGTTCGGCGCCGGATATTGCGGGCCAGAATCTGGCTAATCCGCTGGCCACGATCCTGTCCGCGGCCATGCTGCTGCGCTATTCGCTGAACAAGTCGGCGCAGGCGGACCGGATTGAAGCCGCGGTCAAACGTGTGCTGGCCCAGGGCTTGCGCACCGCTGATATCTACGAAGACGGCACCACGAAAGTTGGAACTGCGCAAATGGGTGACGCGGTGATCGCCGCTTTGCAATAAAATAGGGGAGTGTCGCGCCTTTCCGGGTGCGATGCGCCCGGAAATTTACTTTAGGGGTTAATTGAATGAAAGCAGTGGGTCTGGTCGGCTGGCGTGGAATGGTCGGCTCCGTATTGATGCAACGCATGCGGGACGAAAATGATTTCGCGCTGATCGAACCGGTATTTTTCTCCACGAGCAATGCGGGCGGCGCCGCCCCGGCCTGGGCGTCGGGCGCGGGCCCCTTGCAGGACGCCTACAACCTTGACGCGCTGAAGAAGCTGCCGATCATTGTCACCGCCCAGGGCGGCGATTACACCTCGGACGTGTTTCCCAAGCTGCGCGCGGCCGGTTGGGACGGTATCTGGATTGATGCCGCCAGTTCGCTGCGCATGAACGATGACGCCGTCATTGTGCTGGACCCGGTCAACCGCAACGTGATTGACCAGGCCCTGGCCAAAGGCGTGAAAAACTACATTGGCGGCAACTGCACCGTCAGCTGCATGCTGATGGGCCTGGGCGGCCTGTTCCAGCATGACCTGATCGACTGGATGACCAGCATGACCTATCAGGCCGCCTCCGGCGGCGGCGCGCAGCACATGCGCGAGCTGATCACGCAGTTCGGTCTGCTGAATGCCGAAGTGTCCGGCCTGCTGGCCGACCCGGCGTCCGCCATTCTTGAAATTGACCGCGCCATTCTGGGCAAGCAGCAGGACCCGGGCCTGCCGCAAGCACAGTTCGGCGTGCCGCTGGCCGGCAACCTGATTCCGTGGATTGACAAAGACCTGGGCAATGGCACCTCGCGGGAAGAATGGAAGGCGGGCGTTGAAACCAACAAGATCCTCGGCCGTTCGGACAACGCCATTCCCATTGACGGCCTGTGCGTGCGGATCGGTGCCATGCGCTGCCATAGCCAGGCCTTGACCATCAAGCTGAAAAAAGACGTTCCGCTGGATGAGATCACTGACATGCTGAGTTCGGCCAACCCGTGGGCCAAAGTCGTGCCAAACACCCGTGAGGACTCAATGAAGGCCTTGACGCCGGTGGCCGTGACCGGCACGCTGGAAATTCCGGTGGGCCGTTTGCGCAAGCTGGACATGGGCGGGGACTATCTCAGCGCCTTCACGGTGGGTGACCAATTGCTGTGGGGCGCGGCGGAACCGCTGCGCCGGATGCTGCGCATCGCGCTAGGTGAGCTGTAAAGCCTGGTTCACGTCAGCGCGTTCTGTACTTTTCGAAGGCTTGAAACCCGGTTTCGAGCCTTCGTCGTGTTGGGGGTTCCCAATGCGGATGGAACCCCAGGCGGCGCCGCTGATCAGCAGGGCGGCAAGCACAAGGAGAAAAAGCGGATGGATTGGTTGATTGGTGGTGTCGTGGTGGTGTTGGTGATTGCGGGCGGCGTGTCCTTTACCGTCCGTACGCGCACGCCTGAACGCCTGGTGACGCCGTCCCCGGCGGCGGGTTGGGATGAGGCGCTGGCAAATATGCCACGCGGTGCCGGTGCGGAAGCAAGTGCCCTGGCCCTGGAGGAAGAGGACCTGCTGGCTGGCACGGAAACCGCGGCGGTGTCGCCGGACGCCTTGCCGCCGCTGGATCTGGACTTTGACCTGGATCTTGACACGCCTGCCAACAAGCCTGGCGCGGCTGGGGCTGGGCAGGCTGTGTCCGCGCAGCCCCCATCGCCAAGGCCGGATTCGCAGGAATGAACAAAATTGCGTTGGGCGTGTGCTATGAAGGCACGTCATGGATGGGGTGGCAGACGCAGCCGCATCGGCGCACGGTCCAGGACACGCTGGAACAGGCCTTGCTGGCGTTTCTTGGCCATCAAACACCAACGATCTGCGCGGGCAGAACCGATACCGGCGTTCATGCCGCAATGCAGGTTGTCCACCTGGAAACGCCATTGCACCGGCCTGAGCAGGCCTGGGTGAGAGGGCTGAACACCATGTTGCCGTCAAGCATCGGGATTCGGTGGGCCCATGCCGTGGATGCCGGTTTCCATGCCCGCTTCTCCGCCCAGTCCCGAACGTATGTCTATCGTTTACTGGAAAGTCCGGTGCGCTCGCCGCTCTGGGCGGGCCGCACGGGATGGAGTTTCCGGCCCCTGGACCTGGCGGCGATGCAAGAGGCCGCGTCCGCGCTGGTGGGCCGACATGATTTCAGCAGTTTCCGCTCGTCGCAATGCCAGGCGGCCACACCGGTCCGCGAGCTGACCCGGCTTGATCTTGAGCGGCACGGCCGCTTTATTTTGATTACCTTGCAGGCCAATGCCTTCCTGCATCATATGGTGAGGAATATGGTTGGCGCGCTGGTCTATGTGGGGCAAGGGCGGCAGCCGCCCGGCTGGATGGCGGCCTTGCTGGCTGAACGGGACCGCCGCCGCGCCGCGCCCACGTTTGCGGCGGATGGCCTGACCTTGACCGGCGTCGAGTATGATCCGGCTTTCGGTTTGCCTGAGATCAACGTGACCGACGAGGTCAAGTATTGCTATTGATAGAATGAAAGGTATGTCCCGTACGCGCATTAAAGTTTGTGGGTTCACCCGCGCCGAGGATCTGAGCGCCGCCGTTGAGGCGGGCGTGGATGCGGTCGGCTTCGTGTTTTATCCGCGCAGTCAGCGCGCCGTGAGCGTCGAGCAGGCCAAAGCCCTGCGCGCGGCGCTGCCGCCCTTCATTGATGTCGTTGCGCTGTTCGTCAATGCGCAAGCTGATGAGGTCGAGCAGGTCATCCAGCACGTGCGTCCGAGCCTGCTCCAGTTCCACGGCGATGAAACGCCGGAACAATGCGAACGCCATGCCTACCCTTATCTGCGGGCTTTTCGCGTTGGCGGCCCGGGGCTGGATTCGTCGGCGGCTTTGTTAGAATCATGTAATCGTTATGCCAAGGCCTGCGGCTGGCTGTTTGACAGCCACTCAGCAGGCTATGGCGGAAGTGGGAGAAAGTTCGATTGGTCTCTGCTCAGCGCCGTCAGCGCGCATCCGGTTGTTTTATCTGGTGGATTACATGCCGACAACGTGGAAAGGGCGCTTGAGGAAGTGCGGCCCTTTGCCGTGGACGTCAGCAGCGGGGTGGAGAGTGCGCCCGGCGTGAAGTCCGCGGAGAAAATCCAGCAGTTCGTTGCCCGCGTGCGGGCGGCGGACCTGTCCGTTCATTCCCGCTGAACCCGGACCGCAGCTGCCAGGCTGAATGCCTGACGCAACGCGGCGTGGACGCTTCAGCCCTTTGAGATAAACACTGTGAACGAGTACAACTACCCAGACAATACCGGGCATTTTGGGCCCTACGGCGGCGTGTTCGTGGCCGAAACCTTGATGCATGCGCTGGATGAACTGCGCGAAACGTATGCGCGCTATCAGAACGACCCGGCGTTCCAGGCGGAGTTTGCCTATGAACTGGCCCATTTCGTCGGCCGTCCCAGCCCGGTCTACCATGCGCGCCGCTGGTCCGAAGAGCTGGGCGGCGCCCAGATCTGGTTCAAGCGCGAAGACCTCAACCATACGGGCGCGCACAAGGTCAACAACTGCATCGGCCAAGCCTTGCTGGCGCGGCGGATGGGCAAGCCGCGCATCATTGCCGAGACCGGGGCGGGGCAGCATGGCGTTGCCACGGCAACCGTGGCCGCCCGCTACGGCATGGAGTGCGTGGTGTATATGGGCAGCGAGGATGTCCGGCGCCAGGCGGCCAATGTGTACCGGATGAAGCTGCTCGGCGCTACTGTGGTGCCGGTCGAATCCGGTTCGAAAACCCTGAAAGACGCGTTGAACGAGGCCATGCGCGATTGGGTGGCGAATGTGGAAAACACGTTCTACATCATCGGCACAGTAGCCGGGCCGCATCCTTATCCGATGATGGTGCGGGACTTCCAGTCCGTCATCGGCAATGAGTGCCTGGAGCAAATGCCGCGCGATGCGGGCCGCCAGCCCGATTACGTGGTTGCGGCGGTGGGCGGCGGTTCCAACGCGATGGGAATCTTCCACCCTTATCTGTCCCAGCCGGACGTCAAGCTGATCGGGGTGGAAGCCACAGGCAAGGGCTTGGAAAGCGGCTTGCATGCGGCATCGATCCAAGGCGGACTGCCCGGCGTGCTGCACGGCAACCGCACCTATGTGCTGCAGGACGAAGCGGGTCAGGTCATTGAAACGCACTCGATTTCCGCGGGCCTGGACTATCCCGGCGTCGGGCCCGAGCATGCGTGGTTGAACGACAGCGGCCGCGCCAGCTATGCCGGGATCACGGATGCCGAAGCGCTTGAGGCTTTCCATCAGTGCTGCCGGATCGAGGGCATCATGCCCGCGCTGGAGTCCGCCCACGCGATCGCGCACGCGGTCAAGCTGGCGCCGACGCTGCCGCGCGATCAGATCATCCTGGTCAACCTGTCCGGCCGGGGCGATAAAGACATGCATACGGTGGCCGAGTATTCGGGCATCGAGCTTTGAGGAGGGCGCTATGACCACCCACACAACCCGTCTGGAACAAGCCTTCCAGCAGCGCCAGGCCCGCTCGACGGGGCGCTGCGCGCTGATCCCCTACATCACGGCCGGTTATCCCGAGCCCGCGGTGACCGTGCCGCTGATGCACGCGCTGGTTCAGGCGGGCGCCGACGTCATTGAACTCGGGGTGCCGTTCTCGGATCCGATGGCCGATGGTCCGGTCATCCAGCAAACCAATGAAATCGCCATCTCCCAAGGCACGACGCTGCGGCGCGTGCTGGAGATGGTCACCGTGTTCCGCCAAGGCAACGACCGGACGCCGGTGGTGCTGATGGGCTATGCCAACCCGATCGAGCGGATCGGACCCGAGGCCTTTGCGCGGGAAGCGGCCGAGGCGGGCGTTGATGGCGTGCTGGTGGTGGACTATCCGCCGGAAGAGGTGGAGCGCTTCAGCGCCCTGCTCGATGACGTGGGCGTGGCGCCGATCTTTTTGCTGGCGCCGACCTCAACAGAAGCTAGAATGGCAAGCATTGGCAAAGTCGCCAAAGGTTATGTTTATTATGTTTCGCTGAAAGGGGTGACGGGGTCCGGTAGCTTGAACGTGGAGGAAGTGAATCAGCGCCTGGCGCTGATCCGCCAGCACGTTGCTTTGCCGGTGGGCGTCGGTTTCGGCATCCGGGATCAGCAAAGCGCGTGCGCGCTCGGTGAGCAAGCGGATGCCGTGGTGATTGGTTCCCGCTTGCTGCAAACCATTACGGAAGCCGCGCAAGGCGTGGAGTCAAGCGCTTTGCCGCAGGCCTGCGCGCGGGCGGCGGCGGAATGGCTCGCTTCGATCCGGGCCGCATTGGATACCCTAACCGTTAATTCATCGGAAAAAAAACAAGGAAATTCGCATGAGCTGGTTGGATAAACTGATTCCTCCTCGCATCAAGCGCAACGACCAGAATTCGCGTCGTGTGCCGGAAGGAGTCTGGACCAAGTGTCCGTCGTGTGAGGCCGTGCTGTATCGGGATGACCTCCAGAACAATATGAGCGTGTGCCCGAAGTGCGATCACCATTTGCGCATTGCGGCGCGGGAGCGGATCAACCTGCTGCTGGATGCCGAAGGGCGCTACGAAGTGGGGCAGGAAGTCCTGCCCGTTGACAGCCTGAAATTCCGTGATTCCAAGCGCTATCCCGACCGCCTGTCCGCCGCCACCTCGCAAACGGGTGAAACCGACGCGCTGGTCGTGATGGGCGGCACCATCATGTCGGTGCCTGCCGTGGTGGCCTGCTTCGAGTTCGATTTCATGGGCGGCTCAATGGGCTCGGTCGTGGGCGAGCGATTTGCGCGTGGCGTCCAGGCGGCCATCGAGCACAATGCGCCGTTCATCTGTGTGGCCGCTTCGGGTGGCGCGCGGATGCAGGAGGGCTTGCTGTCCTTGATGCAAATGGCCAAGACCACCGCGGCGTTGACGCTGCTGTCGAAAAAGCAACTGCCGTTCATTTCCGTGCTGACGGATCCGACCATGGGCGGCGTGTCGGCCAGTTTTGCGTTCATGGGCGATGTGGTCATTGCCGAGCCCAAGGCTCTGGTTGGTTTTGCCGGTCCCCGGGTGATCGAGCAAACCGTCCGTGAAACCCTGCCGGAAGGCTTCCAGCGCGCTGAGTTCCTGCTTGAAAAGGGAGCGGTGGACATGATTGTCGACCGTCGCCAGATGCGTGAGGAAATCGCGAGGTTGCTGGCGCTTTTTACGCGCCAACCCGCTGAAGCCGTGGTTTGAACGGCTCGGCGGTTGAGAACGCTGCTTCGGCAGCGTTTTTTTTTGTCGCCGGGCCGCTCCCAAGACAAAAAAGCCCTCCTTGGGAGGGCAGCAAGCCGAAGGCGACGCGTGGGAGGTTTTTTTATCGCCGGGCCGCTCCCAAGACAAAAAGCGCCCTCCTTGGGAGGGCAGCAAGCCGCAGGCGTAGCGTGGGAGGTTTTTTTGTCGCCGGGCCGCTCCCAAGACAAAAAGCGCCCTCCTTGGGAGGGCAGCAAGCCGCAGGCGCCGCGTGGGAGGTTTTTTTATCGCCGGGCCGCTAAAGAAATGGCAACTTTGACTGGCTTCATCGATAATACTTTGGTCAGATTGTGCTTAGGTGAAAAGAATGCAAGTCAAACGTGGAGTGGCGGTAGTTGGACTGATGTTTTGCATGGCGCCCGCCCTGGCGCAGCAGACTTCAGCCAGTGCGGCAAGCGGTGCTTTTTCGGTCCAGATGGGCGCGATGAACGGCATCAAGCGCCTAGGCGTGAACTGGGAGTCTCCAACGCTGTGGAGCAAAGCATTCTCCGCCACCCGGCTTGATCTGGTTGCTGAAGTGGGCGCCGCCTACTGGTGGAGTGATCATGCCAATCCCGGTTTTGCAAAAAACCTGTGGCAAGCGCAGGCCACGCCGATGCTTCGCTGGTGGCTGGGCGGCCGTTTCTTCGTAGAGGCGGGTATTGGCGCGGCGCTATTGAGCGAAGATAAAATCCGCGACCGCCGCCTGGGCACGAAGTGGCAATTCAGTGACCAGATCGGCATGGGCTATCAGTTCACGCCCACCAGCCGCTTGAGCTTGCGGTATTCGCATTACTCGAATGCGGGGGCCAACAAGCATAACCAGGGCCTGGATGCCTTGCAGCTGCATTGGACGCAGCGCTTTTAAAAAGCAAGAGGGCTTCACGAGCCCTCTTGTCTTTTTTGTTGCCGGACTTGTTTTATCCGCCGATATAGCTCATTTCCACCCGGCCGGAGCGGGGTGTGTTGGTGGTACGGATCTCCGAGTAGTGATCGTTGCGCTGTCCCCAGATCTGCGCAATCACGTCTGAAATTTCCGCGTCGCTGCCGCCACCCCTGAGCAGTTGGCGCAAGTCCCAGCCTTGCTGGGCGAACAGGCACAGGTAGAGCTGTCCCTCGGTGGACAGGCGCGCGCGGGTACAGGTGCCACAAAAAGCCTGGGTGACGCTTGAAATCACGCCCACTTCGCCCGCGCCGTCCCGATAGCGCCAGCGCTGCGCCACTTCGCCCGTGTAGTGCGGATCAAGCGGCTCGATCGGCCAGACTTGGTGAATCCGCTCAAGCACGTCAGCGGACGGCAGCACTTCATCCATCTTCCAGTCGTTCGAGGCGCCGACGTCCATATATTCAATGAAACGCAGAATATGGCCTGAGTAGCGGAAATGCTCGGCCATGGGCAGGATTTGATGATCGTTGACGCCTTTCTTGACCACCATATTGACCTTGATCGGCCCAAGCCCGGCTTGCGCGGCCGCGTCAATCCCTTTGAGCACGTCGCTGACGGGGAAGTCCATGTCATTCATGCGTTTGAACAACGCATCGTCAAGCGCGTCCAGGCTGACGGTGACGCGGTTCAAGCCCGCGGCTTTCAGGGCTGGGGCTTTCTTGGCCAGGATCGAGCCGTTGGTGGTCAGGGTCAGGTCAAGCGGCTTGCCCGACGGGGTGCGCAGCTCGGCCAACTGTTCGATCAGTTTTTCAATATGCTTGCGCAGCAGCGGCTCGCCGCCGGTCAGGCGGATTTTTTCCGTTCCATGCGCGACGAACAGCCGGGTCAGGCGGACAATTTCCTCGAAGCTCAACAAGGAAGCGTGGGGCAGGTATTGATAGTCCTTGTCGAAGACTTCTTTCGGCATGCAATAAACGCAGCGAAAGTTGCAGCGGTCCGTGACGGAAATGCGCAAGTCGTGCAAGGCCCTCCCGCGCTGATCCTGGAGCGAGCCGGTGGGAAGGCGGCTGGGATCGGGCACGGGAAGGCGCGGTGAATTTCGTAAATCAATAACGGGAACGACTTTATCCGTCAAAGCTGAATCCTGATTGAACATGCGTGGAGACAAGAGTAGATTCTAGCCGACTCCGCCGGAGGGATGCTTTTATCTTGGGAACGGCCCGGCGACAATAAACCTCCCATGCGGCACCTTCGGCTTGCTGCTCTCCCAGGGAGGGCGCTTTTTGTCTTGGGAACGGCCTTACGACAAAAAATTGCCCCATTACCACTCAAGGCAATGGGGCAATCCGGACTGAAGCCAGGATGTGGCTTAGCGGCGCGTTTCTACCTGAACCAACGGTTCGGCGGAACGGGGCTGAACCGGACGGGGCTCGCGGCCGAGCTGGATCGGGGCGGGCGCATGCGGCGTGCTGGCGAGCTTGCCGCTATCGGTTTCAACCCATTCCATGCCTGCGGACTTGACCAGGTCGCGCAAGGCTTGGCTGCCGTTGGTCTGGACGGGCGCGGCTGCCACGGCAGGCTCGTCAGTCGTGGCGGCGACAGCTTGCGGCAGCACTTCCTCGAAGGAAAGCTGGGCGGGCGCTTCGTCAGCCGCTTGCGCTGCCAGGACCAGGGGCGCCGGTTCCGCTTCAGCGGGGCTGGCGGCCGGTTCGGAGACGGGCGTGGCTACCGGAGCTTCCTCTGCCGGTGCCGCTACTGCCGCGGGCGCTGCTTCAACAGGCGCTGCCTCGGCGGACACGACCTCAGCGATCCGCGCCGCTTCGGCAACCTGCTCTTCCTGCACTGGCGGCAGCGTGGCAGGCGCCGGTTCGGCGACGGTTTCATGGTCGCCGACAGAGGCGGCAAGGGCTTCCTCCGCAAGCGGAACGACGGGCTCCGCCACCAAGGGCACCGGCTCGGCAATGGGCTCGACCGGCTCGTTCAGTGCGATCGGCTCAGAGATGATGGCCAAGGGATTGGCCGCTTCGCTCGTTGCGGCTTCGTCCGAGATGTCGTCGGCGTCAGCGAGATCAGCGTCGGCATCCTGGTTGTCAGACTGGCTATCCAGGGACTGACCGTTCTCCGGGCTGCGACGGCCGCGGCGTCCGCGGCGACGACGACGCTTGCGCTCCGGTTCACCATCGGCTTGCTCGGCGGAGGCGTCCGTCAACTCGGCGTTTTCCAGGTCAAGCTTGACAGCCTGCTCCAGGGTTTCGCTGAGTTCGGCCGCGGCGGCCGTTGACAGGGTTTCAGCGGCCGCAACAGGCGCTGCAACGGCGATCGGCGCGACAGCCTCGTTGACGCTGTCCTGCGTGGCGTCTTCGCGGCGGTTGCCGCGGCGGCGGCGATTGCGCTGGCGGGACTCGTTCTGGGAGGCCGCGCTTTCCGTGTCTTCTGCCAACGGGGTCTTCAGCGCTTCGGGTTTTTGCGTGCGCGACTCGTGACGGGTTTTGTCCTGTCCTTGGCGCGTCCGGCTTGACCGGGCGTCCTGACGTTCCTGGGTTTGCTCCCGGTCCGTGTCCTTATCGTGGCGGTTGCGCGCCGTTGCCGTGGCGCCGCGGCGGCGGTTGCGGCTAGGGTCCCGGTCACGCTGCGTGCCGGACGCACGTTTGTTACGCACCGTGGTTTTGGCGGCTTGGGGCTCGGGTTCGGCGGCGAACAGCGATTTCAGCTTGTTCAGCAGGCGCGTGACCAAGCCGACCTCCGCCGTGGCCTGAGCGGCTTTGGCGCCATTGACCGGTGCGGGCTGGGCGTGGGTGATGCCTTTGACCAGCGCCTCGGGACGCGGTTTGATCTCTTGCTCCTGCTTGGTATAGGAGAGATGGGTCTCGGGCTGGTCAGCCAGCTCGAAGCTGGCCTTCGTGCTTTCCAGACGCGGATCGTCATGGCGCAGCCGCTCAAGGCGGTGATGCGGTGTTTCGAGGTTCTTGTTCGGGATCAGCACGACGCTGACCTTGAGCCGGGCTTCCATCTTGGCGATGTCGGTCCGCTTCTCGTTTAGCAGGAAGGTGGCAACATCCACGGGAACCTGCGCATGCACGGCCGCCGTGTTTTCCTTCATTGACTCTTCCTGGATCAGGCGCAGTACTTGCAGCGCGCTGGACTCGGTGTCGCGGATGACGCCGGTACCGTTGCAGCGCGGGCAGGTGGTGTGGGAGCCTTCATTGAGCGCCGGACGCAGGCGCTGGCGCGACAATTCCATCAGGCCGAAGCGGGAAATTTTCCCCATCTGGACCCGGGCGCGGTCAAAGTGCAAGGCATCGCGCAGGCGCAGCTCAACCGCCCGCTGATTCTTGCTGTCTTCCATGTCGATGAAGTCAATGACGATCAGGCCGCCGAGGTCGCGCAAGCGCAGTTGGCGCGCCACTTCGTCAGCGGCTTCGAGGTTGGTGCGCATCGCGGTTTCCTCGATGTCGCTGCCTTTGGTGGCGCGGGCCGAGTTGACGTCGATGGCGACCAGCGCCTCGGTGTGATCGATGACGATCGAGCCGCCGGAGGGCAGCGGCACGTTGCGCGCGTAGGCGGTTTCGATCTGGTGCTCGATCTGGAAGCGGGAAAACAGCGGCACGTCGTCGTGATAGCGTTTCACCCGCTGCACGTTGTCCGGCATGACGACGCTCATGAAGGAGCTGGCCTGCTCGGCAATATCCGGGGTGTCAATGAGGATCTCGCCGATGTCCGGCGAGAAATAATCGCGGATGGCGCGGATGACGAGGCTGGATTCCAGATAGATCAGGATGGGGCCGGCGTTTTCCCGGGCGGCGCCATCAATGGCGGTCCACAGCTGGATCAGATAGGACAGGTCCCATTGAAGTTCTTCAGCGCTGCGGCCGATGCCCGCTGTACGGGCGATGATGCTCATGCCCTGCGGAACGGAGAGCTGCTCCATGGTCTCGCGCAGTTCCTGGCGCTCTTCACCCTCGACACGGCGAGAAACGCCGCCGCCGCGCGGGTTGTTCGGCATCAGGACCAGATAGCGGCCGGCCAGCGAAATGAAGGTGGTCAGCGCGGCGCCTTTGTTGCCGCGCTCTTCCTTTTCGACCTGGACGATCAGTTCCTGGCCTTCCTGCAGCACGTCCTGGATGCGAGCGGTGCGGACATCCGCACCTTCCTTGAAGTAGCTGCGCGCGATTTCCTTGAAGGGAAGAAAGCCGTGACGCTCTTCGCCATAGTTGACGAAGCAGGCCTCAAGGCTGGGCTCGACGCGGGTGATGACCCCTTTGTAAATATTGCCTTTGCGTTGTTCACGCCCGGCGGTTTCAATATCGAGATCGATGAGTTTCTGCCCATCGACGATGGCAACGCGCAGTTCTTCCTGGTGCGTTGCATTAAACAGCATGCGCTTCATAGATGAAGTTCTCCGTGGTCTTGTCGCGCCGAAATCGGCGCGCAGCCTCGAACCATCTGATCGATCGCGCTAGGACAGGGGCAGTTAGGGGTTATTCATCGTGATCATGCGTGGCCAGTCAGGCAGCTTGAGCCTGCTGGCAACGAATGGGGTGGGTCGGGTTGCGCCGCATTGCCGGTTGTGTTCGAGCGCGAGCCATCAAGCGGCGGAATGCGGCTTGGGAAAAAATCAGCGCGAAGGTCAGAACAGAAATTTTCACGGAATGAGCAGGCCAGACAGACACGCCTGATGGGCGGGTCTTGCAAATACGATGGTTACCAAAACTGCGTCTGTGGAAGCGTACCCTGATGGCATGCGCAACAACTGCGCAACCTGTTCAGGCGACCATGACGGCCCGGATAATCCGGCGGGAAGGGCGGTACAATTCAAACGCCCTCTGGTCTTGCTGGCGTGGCCGCGTGATCGGCGGGGCAACAGGCCCCGTCTCGGCTCGCTGGCCAACGGACGATCAAGACTCATACGCATTCCTGCTGCGGAGACGCTGTCTTTTTGAGCGCGTCTCGACGCAAAAGTCGTGCTAACCCGCCTGATTTGTTCAGGCTTTTGGATTATATGTCGGACCCCGTGTTGCGCAAAGCAAAATCCTTGAAAGCGGCTGTAAAGTCGGCATTTCCTGAAACGAAGTCCCGGGAGGGGGCGGCAGGCCCCGCCGTTCGCTACGCGGAGGTCGATGCCGGGCATGAGGGCCAACGCCTGGACAACTTCCTGATCCGCGAATGCAAGGGCGTACCGAAAAGCCACCTTTATAAAGCCATTCGGGGCGGGCAGGTGCGCGTCAACAAAGGTCGGGTGCAGGTGGACCACCGCTTGCAGTCGGGCGATATCGTCAGGATTCCTCCCTTCCGGGTCGCGGAATCGCCGGTCAAGTTCGTGCCCGCCACTGAGTTCCCGCTGGTTCACGAAGACGAGGCCCTGTTGGTCATCAACAAGCCCGAGGGCGTGGCGGTGCATGGAGGCAGCGGCGTGGATTTCGGCGTTATTGAACAATTGCGCGCGGCGCGTCCCGACGCCAAGTTCCTGGAGCTGGTGCACCGTCTTGACCGCGATACCTCCGGCTTGCTGGTGATTGCGAAGAAACGCAGTGCGCTGGTGGCCTTGCATGCCTCGATGCGCGACGGACGCTGGGAAAAACACTACGCCTTGATCGTTGGCGGAGACTGGGTCAATGACCGGCAGCACGTGAAGCGGCCCTTGTTCAAATGGACGACCAAAAGCGGGGAGCGCCGGGTGCGGGTGGATGATCAGGGGCTGGCTGCGCACACCATTTTTTCAATGATGCAGCGTCTGGGCGAGTTCAGCGTTCTGGATGCGCAGCTGAAAACCGGCAGAACCCACCAAATCCGGGTCCATGCCGCGTCGTTGGGCTTTCCGCTGGTCGGTGACGATAAATACGGGAATGACGCGTTGAATCAGGGTGTTGCGCAACGGGGACACCGCCGCATGTTTCTGCATGCGCGGCGGTTGGCGTTCCCGCATCCGCTGACCCATGAAATACTTGAGCTTGAGACCGATCTGCCACAGGCGTTCACGCGCTTTATCCAGGATTTCAATCAGCGATGACTCAAAAAACCTACTCCCTGGTGGTGTTCGACTGGGACGGCACCTTGATGGATTCGACGCCCGCCATCGTTCGGGCGATTCAAGCCAGCTGTGAAGACCTCGGCTATCCGGTGCCGCCTGATGAGGCGGCGGCGTGGGTGATCGGGCTCAGCCTGGACGAAGCGCTCAGCGCGGTGGTGCCAAGCTTGCTGCCCGCTGACCTGGAGCGCTTCGTGGCGCGCTATCGCTTCCATTACCTGACCCGCGACCCGGAGTTGCGCCTGTTCGAGGGCGTGCTGCCGATGCTTGAGGCATTGAAGCATCAGGGCGCCTTGCTCGCGGTGGCCACAGGCAAGTCGCGGCGCGGCCTGGAGCGCGCCTTGGACAATACTGGGCTGCGGCCTTACTTTGACATCACCCGCTGCGCGGATGAAAGCCGTTCAAAGCCGCACCCGGCCATGCTCTTTGATATCCTGGACCGCCTGATGCTGGAGGCGGGCACCGGCGTGATGATTGGCGATACCTCGCACGATCTGCACATGGCCAAGCAGGCGGGCATGGATGCGGTGGGCGTGACCTATGGCGCGCATAAAAAGGAGATCTTGATGGATTGCGCGCCGTTGGGGCTGTTTTCCTCAACGATTCATCTTGACCAGTGGCTGCGGCCGCAAGTGGTTGCCGCGTATTCCTGATACGCGAGCATCCAGCAACAACTAGGAACTAGGAAAAAACGCATGAGCCGTGAATGGAACGACGTGGAATCGGACGAAGACGTGCGCTGGGAGCGCAGAACGCTGGAAAAGCTGGCCTTGGGGACGTTGAAGGAGCAGCGGGCGCAACGGCGTTGGAAGATTTTTTTCCGTTTCGTTTACCTTGGCCTGCTGTGTCTGGTGCTGGTCGGCCTGGCCAAGCTGTTCATCGGTTCCTCGGATGCAATCGGGCCGCATACGGCGGTGATCCGGATCGAAGGCGTGATCGAGGCCGATGGCGAAACCAGCGCGGAACGGGTCAATGCCGCCTTGAAGGGCGCGTTTGACACCGACGAAGCGCAGGCCGTGGTGCTGAAGATCAATAGTCCCGGCGGCAGCCCGGTCCAGGCAGGCATGATTTATGACGAAATCAAGCGCCTGCGCGGCTTGCATCCGGACAAAGCGCTGTATGCCGTCATCGAGGA
Organism: Pigmentiphaga sp.; assembly: GCA_041678365.1. Lineage (GTDB taxonomy): Bacteria > Pseudomonadota > Gammaproteobacteria > Burkholderiales > Burkholderiaceae_B > Pigmentiphaga. Next base: position 21,898 of record JBAYOI010000003.1, read on the forward strand.
AATCGGCGCGTCCGGCGGCTATTATGTGGCGGCCGCGGCGGACCGGATCTATGTCAACCAGGCCAGCCTGGTGGGTTCGATCGGCGTCATCATGGAGAGCTTTGGCGCGGAAGCGCTGCTGGAGAAGCTCGGCGTCGAGCGTCGGCTCATTGTGTCGGGAGAGAACAAGGCCTTCATGGATCCGTTCACCCCTCTGACCGAAGCGCAGCGCGAATTGGCGCAGGCGCTGGTTGACGACATCCAGCGGCAATTTGTCAATGCGGTGCTTGAAGGGCGGGGAGAGCGTCTGCGGCAGACGCCGGGCATGTTCTCCGGCGCGGTCTGGACCGGCGCCCAAAGCGTCGAGCTGGGCGTGGCCGATGATCTGGCCACACTGGATCAGGTTGCCCGGGAGGTGGTGAAGGCCCCCGCCCTGATCGATTACACGATCCGCGATGAATTGATGGAGCGGGTGGCCAAGCGGGTGGGCGTCAATGTGCGCCAGGGCCTGTGGCGCGATCTGCTGTCCTCGGCCTCGTCCTGGCGCTGAGCGCGCTCAGGCCTGGAACAGGAACAAGGTCGGATGCTTGTCCAGGTCCGGCTTTTTTTGTGTGCGCCACGTGCCGATGTCGAGCGTTCTGACCCACTCGGCAGTGCTGGAGAGCGAGCGGGCAATGCACAAGCGGGTGCCGGGTTTCAGGCTGGCCAGCAAGCTCTCGAACATCGCGCCATTGCGGTACGGGGTTTCAATCAGGATCTGGGTCTGGTCCAGCTTGGCTGAAGCCTGCTCCCACTGCTTGAGTTGCTGGGCGCGTTCCGCGGGTGTTACCGGCGCATAGCCATGGAAGGCAAAGCGCTGACCGTCCAGGCCGCTGGCCATCAGGCCGAGCAGGATGGACGATGGACCGACCCAGGGCTTGACGAGCAGGCCTTGGGCATGGGCCAGGCTGACCACCAGCGCGCCCGGGTCCGCTACGGCGGGGCAGCCTGCTTCGGACACGAGCCCGACTTCCTGGCCCGCCTGAATCGGGCGCAGCCATTCAAGCATCTCCTCCTTGCTGGTTTTCTTGCTGAGCGTATGGATCTGGATCGATTGCAAGGGGTGGTCCGTGCCGATCAGCTTCAGAAAGGCGCGTGCGGTTTTGGCGTTTTCGGCAATGTAGCAAGTCAGGCGTGCCGCCGTGCGGCGCACTTCGTCGGGCAGCCAGTGCGTGGCGGGCGAATCGCCAAGGAAAACAGGGATCAGGTGAAGAGCGCCGGACATCAGGCATTTCCTTCAAGAGCAAGCAGGGGGTTCATACCGAGGGTCAGGAGAAACTGGTTCAGTGTCAGCAGCGGCAGGCCGATCAAGGCGGTGGGATCCGCGCTTTCAACCGTGTCCAGCAGACAGGCGCCAAGCGACTCTATCTTGGCGCTGCCCGCGCAATCATACGGCGTATCCGCCCGCAGATAGGCTTCGATTTCCCGAGGGGACAGCGGGCGCATCCGGCAAGTGGTCGGAACATTGCGCTGCAGCGGCGCATGGGTGGGGCTGAGCACAGCCAGCGCCGTATGAAAAACCAGCGTCCTGCCCTGCATGGCCTGGAGCTGCTGGACGGCCCGGGCGTGATCGCCCGGTTTACCCAGCGGCTGGCCGTCCAGCTCGGCTACTTGATCGGACCCGATCACGATGGCGTCCGGATGCCGATTGAATATGGCTTGCGCCTTGGCCAGCGCGAGGCGGACCGCCAGCGCGGCGGGCGCCTCGCCGTCCAGCGGCGTTTCATCCAGATCCGGCGCCTGATGCTGGAAGGGCAGCCGCAGACGGCTGAGCAGTGCTTGGCGATAGGCGGAACTGGACGCTAGAATCAGGGGCGGGTGTTGTGGAATATCCATGCAGGTTTGACGGCTTGAAAAAATACACGCTATTATCACTTGTTTTCCCGGTTTGGTTGGGAGCGGCGCTTGTCTAAGTCAGAACCTCTTCGTCTTGTTGATGTCTTTGAGCTGATTCGTTTGAAGCGGGTGCTTGAGGCTGAGACGCCGCTTGCCGAATTCGAGCGTTTGCTGGAAGGACTGCCTGAACAGCAGCCAGGCGCCACGGTGCGCTGGCAGGTGGAAGGCGGGCGTGGCCAGCAGGGTGAGGCGCTGATTCATCTTCAGCTGGCCGCCACCGTCACGCTGCGCTGCGAGCGCTGTTTAGGTCCGCTGCCGTGGCCCCTTGAATCCGCGGTCACCTTGCAGGTGGTTGAGAGCGAAGCCGAACTGGATGATCCGGATACTTTTGATTGGTCGGACCTGGAACAGGAAGGCTTTGACAAAGTGCTGGGTAGCAACAAGTTTGACTTGGTGGAACAGGTGCAGGACGAGCTCATCCTGAGTGTGCCCTATGTGCCCAAGCACGAGGTGTGTCCCGCTTCTCCAGTGGTGGATGCCCTTGAGGATCCGTCTGCGGCGCCTTCTCCGTTCGCGGCGCTGGCCTCGATAAAAAAAGACGGGCAATCGTAATATCAAGTAAACTGCACAGTTATTATTTTGGGTTTGAGTCTGCCTGAGTGCGCTGGTTTCTAGCGCCTGGGGTGGTCAAGCGTTTAGACGGTGTTTCGGGCAAGCCTGCGCAGTCCATCGTCGTATTTTTGAAAGCGGGCAATAGAAAAGAATATGAAGACCAAGCTAACTTCATATTCGTGGGAGTCCATACAAAATGGCCGTTCAGCAGAACAAAAAATCACCTTCAAGGCGTGGCATGCGTCGTTCGCACGACTTCTTGACCAACCCGCCCATCGCAACTGAGCCCAACACGGGCGAACTGCACCTGCGTCACCACATTTCGCCCAATGGCGTTTATCGTGGCCGCAAAGTGCTGAAGACCAAAAACGACGAATAATGGTGCGATGCCCCGCCGCCTTCGCTGTGGCGGGGTTTGAACCCAGGGGTGAGCTGCCGACTTTCTGGTCGGCATTTCACCCCTGGGTATTTGTAGAACAAGTATCCGCCCGCCTCAAGCCATGAATCACCCGCCTGATGCAGAATCGTTCTGTAGGTTGTGTGCCGTCTGTGCGATGCGCGGGCAGTCTATTATGTGTCCATGGCTATGATCCGAATTGCGATTGACTGCATGGGGGGAGACTACGGTCTTTCCGTAACAGTCCCGGCCGCCTTGGCGTTCCTTGAGCGCCAGTCCGATGCCAGAATTTTGTTGGTAGGCTTGGCTGAGCAAATCGAATCTGCCTTGCTCGAACATCGAGCTTCCGACGCGCAGCGTGCGCGTCTGACCATTGTGCCCGCCACAGAGATCGTCACCATGGATGATCCGGTGGAAGTGGCCTTGCGCCGCAAGAAAAATTCATCCATGCGAATCGCCGCCGAACAGGTGCGCGATGGGCTCGCGGATGCCTGTGTTTCAGCGGGAAACACGGGCGCATGGATGGCCATCTCCCGATATGTGCTGAAAACCATTCCCGGTATTGATCGCCCGGCCATTGCCAAAGCCTTGCCCAATCAAAAAGGCGGCTGGACGGTGATCATGGATCTGGGCGCCAACGTCGACTGTTCGGCCGAGCATCTGCTGCAGTTCGCCATGATGGGTTCGGCGCTGGTGTCCGGCCTTGAAAACAAGGCGCGGCCCACGGTGGGCCTGCTCAATATCGGCGAAGAAGACATCAAGGGCAATGAGGTCGTCAAGAAAGCCTCCGAGCTGCTCAAGCAGAGCCCGTTGAATTTCTACGGTAACGTGGAAGGCAACGATATCTTCAAGGGAACGGTCGATGTCGTCGTCTGTGATGGCTTTGTGGGTAATGTCGTTCTCAAGACAACGGAAGGCCTGGCCAAGATGCTGGGTGTCTTCATCAAAGAAGAGTTCAAAAGAAACTTTGTCTCACTGATCAGCGGGGCGGTGGCAATGCCGGTCCTGAAACGCTTCAGAAACCGGGTCGATCCGCGCCGCTATAACGGCGCTTCCTTGCTCGGCCTGCGGGGCGTCGTGGTCAAAAGTCATGGGTCTGCGGATGCCTATGCGTTCGAATGGGCGATCAAAGACGCCTATGATTCAGCTGTCAGCGGCTTGCTGCAAAGAACGTCGGAGATTGTTGCAACAATGACTCAGACGGCTTCGGAGACCGAAGCGGCAAGCGCGCCGAGTTCCTCAGAGGGGGTTGCATGAGAGCTACCGTGACACAGGACAAAGTCTGGTCGCGCGTCGTCGGTTCGGGCAGTGTCCTGCCCGAGCGCGTGGTGACGAACGACGCATTGGCCCAAGAGTTGGCGAGCCGGGGGGTTGAAACCTCGGACGAATGGATCGTCGAGCGCACCGGCATCCGTGAACGCCACTTGGCGGAAAAAGATACCAAGACCAGTGATCTGGGCGTCCTGGCCGCGCAGCGCGCGCTGGCCGACGCGGGGCTGGATCCGATGGACCTGGACATGATCATCGTGGCAACCTCAACGCCCGATTTCGTGTTTCCCAGCACCGCTTGTCTGGTCCAGGCAAAAATCGGCGCAAAACGCGCCGCCGCCTTCGACGTGCAGGCGGTATGCAGCGGCTTCGTCTACGCCATGGCCACCGCGGATACTTTCATCCGCGCGGGCAATGCCAAGCATGTGCTGGTGATCGGCGCTGAAGTCTTCTCCCGCATTCTTGACTGGAATGACCGTTCAACCTGCGTGCTGTTCGGTGATGGCGCGGGCGCACTGGTCATGAGCGCTTCCAATGAGCCGGGCGTGCTGGCCTCCAGCCTGCATGCCGACGGCACGCAAATGAGCATCCTGTGCGCGGCGGGCCATATTTCCTACGGTGAAGTCACCGGAGATCCGTTCTTGCGCATGGAAGGCCAGGCGGTTTACAAGCAAGCGGTCACGGTGCTTGACAGCGTGGCGCGCGAAGTCTGCGAAAAAGCGGGCGTCGCGCTCAATGACGTGGATTGGCTGGTGCCTCACCAGGCCAATGTGCGCATCATCAACTCCACGGCCAAGCGCCTGGGGATTGATATTGAAAAAGTGATCATCACGGTTGACACCCATGCCAATACCTCGGCGGCCAGCGTGCCGCTGGCGCTGGACAAGGCGCGCCGCGACGGGCGGATCAAGGCGGGCGACCTGGTCATGATGCAAGGGGTCGGAGGTGGTTTCACCTGGGGCGCCGTGCTCGCAAAAATGTAAATCTATTGCAGCAGGTTCAACGATGAAAATTGCTTTCGTATTTCCAGGACAAGGTTCGCAAACCGTCGGCATGCTCGCGGGGTTTGCCGGCAATCCCGTGGTCGAACAGACCCTTGCGCGGGCCAGTGCGGCGCTGGGGCAGGATTTGGCCGGATTGATCGCAAACGGTCCCGCCGAGCAACTGAATCTGACCACCAATACGCAGCCGGTCATGCTGGCCGCCAGCGTGGCTTTCCATGAAGCCTGGAAAGCGGCGGGCGGTCCGGCGCCAGCGTTGGTGGCGGGCCACAGCCTGGGTGAGTATGCCGCGCTGGTGGCCGCCGAGGCCTTGTCGCTTGAGGATGCCGTGCGTCTGGTCCGGATCCGGGCGGACGCCATGCAAAGCGCGGTGCCAGTTGGGCAGGGCGGCATGGCCGCCATCATCGGCCTTGACGATGACGCCGTGCGCGCGGTTTGCGCCGCGGCCGCGCAGGGGCAAGTGGTGGAGGCCGTCAATTACAATGCGCCGTCGCAAGTGGTGATCGCCGGGCACAAGGAAGCGGTGGAGCGCGCCTGCGAGGGCGCCAAGCAAGCGGGTGCCAAGCGCGCCTTGCCGCTGCCGGTTTCCGCGCCGTTCCATTCGCGCCTGATGGAGCCCGCATCGCTGAAACTGGCCGAAGCCTTGGCGGCGATCCCTGTACAATCCCCGAAGATTCCCGTCATCAACAACGTTGATGTCGCGTTTCCGCAGGAGCCGGCGCTGATCCGCGACGCGCTGGTCCGCCAGGCCTGGCATCCGGTGCGCTGGGTGGAAACCATTCAGACCATGAAGGCGCAAGGCGTCACCCATGTCGTCGAATGCGGTCCCGGCAAAGTGTTGACGGGGCTGACCAAACGAATAGAAGGGGAGTTGGCAGGGTTATCTATTCTTGACCAGGCCTCCTTGGATGCTACGCTGGCAGCTCTGAGCTGAACGCTCGCGCCAGTGAGAATACGTTTGCATGAGTAAAGGAACAAACACGATGGAACTCGAAGGTAAAGTGGCGCTGGTGACCGGCGCGTCGCGCGGCATTGGCAAGGCGATTGCCGCTGAGCTGGCCGCCAGGGGCGCCCGCGTGATCGGCACCGCAACGTCGGCGTCGGGTGCCCAGGGCATCACGCAGGCGCTGTCGGCCTTTGAACCCGCGGGACGGGGCGTGGTGCTTGAAGTCAATGATGGCGCCGCCGTTGAGGCACTGATCGACGAAATCACCAAAACAGACGGCGGTCTGCACATTTTGGTCAACAACGCGGGCATAACTCGCGATACACTCGCCATGCGCATGAAAGATGAAGACTGGTCGGCGGTGATTGATACCAATCTGAACGCCGTCTTCCGTCTTTCACGCACGGTGGTCCGCGGCATGATGAAGGCCAAATGGGGCCGCATCATCAACGTCACCTCCGTCGTCGGAGAGAGCGGCAACGCCGGGCAGGCCAACTATGCCTCCGCGAAGGCGGGCGTGGCCGGTCTGTCGCGGGCTCTTGCAAAAGAGCTGGGCAGCCGCAATATTACGGTCAACTGCGTTGCGCCGGGTTTTATCGACACCGATATGACCCGCGCGCTGGCAGATGAGCAAACCAGTGCTTTGCTTTCGCAAATTCCGCTGGGACGCCTGGGACGTCCGGAAGACATCGCCAATGCGGTGGCTTACCTGGCCTCGCCCGGCGCTGGATATGTCACCGGCAACACCTTGCACGTGAACGGTGGGATGTACATGAGTTGAACGGCATACCGCAAGCGGTATGTTTTTGTCCGGTTAAGTTCACAGAAGTCCGGTGAGCTTGGCTATAATTCTTTTTAAATTTTTAGACCCTTTTGGAGGATCTCCATGGATAGCATCGAACAGCGCGTAAAGAAGATCGTCGCTGAGCAACTCGGCGTCAACGAAGCCGAGATCAAAAACGAATCTTCTTTTGTCGACGACCTCGGTGCCGATTCGCTCGACATGGTTGAACTCGTGATGGCGCTCGAAGACGAGTTCGAGACCGAGATTCCCGACGAGGAAGCTGAGAAGATCACGACGGTCCAACAAGCGATCGAATACGTTACCGCTAACAAAAAGTAATCCTTTTTCATCGCGATGACGCGGGGGCGGCTGACCGGCCGCCTTCGTATTTTGAGTTCGGTGCGGCCGTGCGCGACCGAGCCCTGTTGTCACAACAGGTGAGGGCCGTTGCCGAGTACGCTTTTGTCTCCGCGCATTTGAGGAGTTTTTAGTGAAGCGACGCGTCGTCATCACCGGTCTCGGTATTGTTTCCCCTGTAGGCAACGACATCGCCACCGCCTGGGACAACATCGTCAATGGCCGTTCCGGCATCGACCGCATTACCCGTTTTGATCCTACTGATTTCAATTGCCACATTGTCGGCGAAGTCCGGGGATTCGATGTCACTGAACTGATGCCCGCCAAAGAGGCGCGCCAGATGGATACCTTCATCCATTACGGTCTGGCTGCGGGTTTGCAGGCATGGAAAGACAGTGGCCTTGATATCACCGAAGAGAATGCCGACCGCGTTGGCGTCATCGTCGGGTCCGGCATCGGTGGGTTGCCCCGTATTGAAGAGTCTTCGGCTGATTATGTCGCCCGAGGCGCTCGCCGTATTTCTCCATTCTTTGTTCCCGCTTCGCTGATCAACCTGGTGTCTGGCCAGCTCTCCATCCGCCTGGGCCTGAAAGGGCCGAGCTATGCGGTGGTGTCGGCGTGTACCACGGGCCTGCACAGCATCGGCGACGCCGGCCGCCTGATCGAGTACGGCGATGCCGACGTCATGATTGCCGGCGGTACCGAGTCCACCGTGTCTCCGCTGGGGGTTGGCGGCTTTGCGGCCATGCGGGCGCTGTCCACCCGCAATGACGACCCGAAGGCCGCGTCGCGTCCCTGGGATCGTGACCGCGATGGTTTCGTGCTCGGCGAAGGCGCCGGCGTGCTGGTGCTTGAAGAGTATGAGCATGCCAAGAAGCGTGGCGCCCGTATTTACGGCGAACTGGCTGGCTATGGCATGAGTTCCGACGCTCACCATATCACCGCGCCGAACGAGGATGGTCCCCGCCGCGGCATTCTGCATGCCTTGCGCAATGGCGGCATCAACGCGGATGAAATCCAGTATGTGAACGCGCACGGCACGTCCACGCCGTTGGGTGATCGCAATGAAACCGTCGCGTTGAAGCTGGCGTTCGGCGATCACGCAAAAAATCTGGTGGTGAACTCCACCAAGTCCATGACCGGACATTTGCTGGGCGCGGCGGGTGGTATTGAAGCGGTGTTCACCACCTTGGCGGTGTACAACCAGATTTCGCCCCCCACCATTAACCTGGAAAACCAAGATCCCGAATGCGATCTGGACTACTGTGCCAATGAGGCGCGTCCGATGAAAATCGACGTGGCCCTGTCCAATTCGTTCGGCTTTGGCGGGACCAACGGTTCAATGGTCGTCCGTAAGCTGTAATCATGCGGCGGTCGGACAGCTTGCCGCCCGCGCTATTTCCATTGTGTGTCTCCACGTCGCCTTTCCGGGCGGCGCGGTACGGGCGGCGGAGCGTGGCGGGGCTGTTGTGGCTGGTTGCGCTGTGGCTCGTTCATCGCCAGGCATTGAGCCTGGGGGTGTTCGAGCCCTTTTTGTATTTGGCGCTGACCGGCGTGGCGGTGTTCAGCGCCAGGCCCGCCCAGACGCCGGAGCGCCTGGAGGTGGACGCGGCGGGCAACGTCTTCGCGACCCTGGCGGGTCGGCGCTGGCGCTTCAGCCCGGAAGCCATCGATGCCTGTTATGCTGGCTGGATACATATCCGAGGATGTGCATGGAGCGATGCGCCGCTCGATGCCTTGAAGCCCGACGCGGCACCGCAACGGCTTGCCTTCACGATCTGGCGTGACAGCATGCCCGCCCAAGACTGGCAACGCGTCAGGGCGGCGATTGGCTGGCTTCAGCAACGCGGCGAGCCGCTGCTGGGATCCTTGGCCGCGCGCAACACAAAGGCTTGATTGGATGAAGGCTGAGCGAGAGATTGATGCCGAGTTGGTCGAACGGGTCCAGCGCGGTGATAAACAGGCGTTTGGGCTGCTGGTGAGCAAGTACCAGCGCAAGGTCATGCGCTTGCTGACGCGCTTCATCAAGGATGCCGCAGAGATCGAAGATGTTGCGCAAGAGGCCTTCATCAAGGCCTATCGCGCCTTGCCGCAGTTCCGGGGGGAGAGCGCTTTTTATACGTGGCTCTACCGGATTGTGATCAATACCGCGAAGAACCATCTGGCCACTGCCAGTCGGCGTCCTATTCCGCTTTCAAACTTTGAAAGCGAAGAAAGTGAAACTTTTTTCGAAATCAATGGCCTAAGCGATAACCACACCCCCGAATCGGTGCTGGCCAGCCGTGAAATCGCGCTTGCTGTGAATGAGGCCATTGAAGCCTTGCCGGAAGATTTGCGGACCGCCATCGTGCTGCGCGAGATCGAAGGAATGAGCTATGACGAGATCGCGGATGTCATGGCCTGCCCGATTGGCACGGTCCGTTCCCGGATTTACCGGGCGCGTGAGGCGATTGCCACGCGCTTGAAGCCTTTATTGGATGCCGGTAAGGATCGGGGTTGGTAAAAATCGCAAGAAGCAGTGAAAATAAGGTCGTCTACAGGAGATGGTGATGACAATGGGTAATCAAGCGGAGCGTCAACCGTCCGACGAAGCGCTTCGGTCCTGGGTGTCGGCGCTGGTTGATGGCGAAGCGCCCCTGCCGGAGGCCTCGCTCCGTTCGTTGGGCCAGGACGGATTGCGTGAAAAATGGGATACCTACCACTTGATCGGTGATGTCATGCGCACGCCTGACCTGGCCGTGCAGCCTTCCGCTTCCTTTCAGCAGCGGTTGAGCGCCCAGTTGGCGGCGGAGCCCGCCTTGCTGGCGGCGCCCGCGCGGCGCGCCCTGACGCCCAAGGGAAAGTGGATGTCCGGCTTGGCGGTGGCGGCCGCTGTTGCCTGTGTGACGTGGGTGGCGGCGCCGTTGCTGATGGAAAGTGGTGGGGAAACTGGCGCGCCAGGCGTCGTGGCGGCGGTGGCCACGCCCGCCGTGCCCGCCGCCATGGACGTCGCCTTTACGGATTACCTCGATGCCCACCGCCAATTGTCCGGCGCGGCGGGCGGATACCGGATGCCTGTCAGCTGGAGCGATGAGGGGTCGAGGCATTGAGGCAGGTATTCGAGAAAACCAGGCCGGTTGCTGCTGCGCTGATCGGCCTGAGTTGCCTGGCCTGGGGCGCAACCGGGCACGCTGAAACCGGCGAACAAATTCTTCTCAAGGTGCAGCAGGCCGCTAAACAGAACGACTACGAGGGCGTCTTCACCTATCTGCAAGCCGGACGGGCGCAATCTTCCCGGATCGCGCATGCCCATCAGGCCGGGCAGCACTGGGAAAAGCTCAACGTCCTGGATGGAAACCCGCAGACGGTTTACCGGGATGGAAAAACCGTCCGCATCGCCTTTGCGGAAGAGCGGAAGCTGGTCATTGAACCGGTCAGCAAGCGTGAGCACTTCCCAAGCATCGGCTTGACGGACCTGCCCAGTTTGTCCGCGCATTACGAGGTCAAGGCCGAGAATAAAACCGAGCGGGTGGCGGAGCGGGATTGCCAGACGGTCAACATCGTCCCGCGTGACCAGAGCCGCTACGGATACCGCTTGTGCATCGATCAGGACACCCGTCTGCTGCTGCGCTCGGAAACGCTGAATGCGCAGGGCCAGGCCATTGAGCAGGTGGCGTTTGCCATGCTCCGGCTGGGGCAAACGCTGGGGCCGGACGCGCTGAAGCCGCCTGCCTCATTGAAGGACTGGAAGACGCAGACGGTGCGCTATGCGCCGATCAAGCTTGAGGACGAAGGCTGGTCCTTGCCGAGCGTGCTCGGCTTTCACCGGGTAGATGAGGTCAAGCGCGCGGTCGGCGCCCGCGAGCAGGTCCTGCAGGCCCTGCTGTCGGACGGTTTGGCCTCGGTCTCGGTCTTCGTCGAGCCCTATGGCGAGCAGCATCCCACGCAGGACGGCAGCGCGGCGCGCGGCGCGGTGCATGTGGTGGGTAAACGCAAGGGGGATTACTGGCTGACGGTGCTGGGTGAGGCGCCGTTGAGCACGGTCCAGGCCATTGCGGATGCGATCACGCCCATTTCAGGTCATACTTCTTCACTTACCCGCTAATTCCTGGAGTCCAGTCACCTATGCCAGTCCTGTCGAGCTTGCCCTTCCGGAAAACCCTGCTGGCCGTCTGCATGGCGGCGAGCCTGGCGGCTTTTACCGAACCTGCCGTGTCGGCGCCCGCCCGTTTCCCGGATTTCACTGAAATCGTGGAGCAGGCCGACGTTTCAGTGGTGAATATTCGCACCACGGCCAAAATGTCCAGCCAGCGCGTGCCGTCAGGACAGGATCCCGCAGAGTTGTTTCGCTGGTTCTTCGGCCCCGATTTCCTGCCCCCGGGCATGGAGCGCCAGCGCCCTGAGCCGAATATGCCTGAGCAGGACGTCCCACGCGGCGTGGGCTCCGGCTTTTTCATCAGCGAAGATGGTTACATCCTGACCAATCACCATGTCATTGCCGGTGCGGACGATATTTTCGTCACCTTGACGGATCAGCGCGAGTTCAAGGCCAAAGTCATTGGATCGGACGAGCGGACTGATGTCGCGTTGATCAAGGTGGAGGCAAACAAGATGCCCGCGCTGAAGATCGGCAACCCCGGCCAATTGAAAAAAGGGGAGTGGGTCATGGCGATCGGCTCGCCGTTCGGGCTGGACTCCACCGTGACGGCGGGCATCGTCAGCGCGCAGGCGCGGGATACCGGGGATTATCTGCCCTTCATCCAGACAGACGTGGCCGTTAACCCCGGCAACTCCGGCGGTCCGCTGATCAACACGCGGGCGGAGGTGGTCGGCATCAACTCGCAGATCATTTCGCGCAGCGGCGGCTTCATGGGCATTTCTCTGGCCATCCCGATCGATGAGGCCATGAAGGTTGCCGAGCAGCTGAAGCAGAGCGGCCGCGTGGTGCGGGGCCGGATCGGCGTTCAGATCGGCGAGGTCACGAAAGAGGTCGCGGACGCCCTGGGTCTGAAGAAGGCGGCGGGCGCGTCGGTGGGCCGCGTCGAGCCGGGCAGTCCCGCTGAGAAAGCCGGGATCGAGGCCGGTGACGTGATCCTCAAGTACCAAGGCAAGGGCATTGAGCGGGCCTCTGATTTGCCGCGGGCGGTGGGAGAGACCAAGCCGGGCACCAAGGCGCCGGTCGAGGTCTGGCGCCGTGGGCAAACCAAGGCACTGACTGTTGAAATCGGCCAGACCGAGGATGAGGACGCGCAGAGCAGCGCGCCCGCCAAGCCCAAGGCGAACCCATTGGGCCTGCAGGTAACGGACTTGACGTCCACCCAGCGCCAGGAGCTGCGGATCAAGGGCGGCGTTCTGGTGACCGGGGCAACCGGTCCGGCCGCGTTGGCGGGCATCCAGGAAAATGACATCGTGCTGGCAATCAACAATACTGAAGTTGCCTCGGTGGCGCAGTTCAACAGTCTGGTGGGCAAGCTCGATGGCGGCAAAACCCACGGGGTGTTGGTGCGCCGAGACAATCTGACGCAGTGGGTTCCGGTACGTCCCGCAAGGTAAACCGGGACAAACCGGGGCTGACAGCGCTAAAATGCAGGCTCATTGCAGCTTAGGTCGGTGGTGACGCCAGTCTTCATCACCCGACAGGGAGGGGCGTAACGCGCCCCTTTCGTTTGTTCCCTGCCTGGCTTTTATTTTTTGACGGATCGCATGCAGCATATTCGCAATTTTTCTATCATTGCCCATATTGACCACGGCAAGTCCACGCTGGCTGACCGTCTGATCCAACGCTGCGGCGGTTTATCGGATCGCGAAATGGACACGCAGGTCCTCGACTCGATGGACATCGAGCGGGAGCGCGGCATCACGATCAAGGCGCAAACCGCGTCATTGCAGTATCAAGCCAAGGATGGCCAGGTCTACAACCTGAATTTGATTGACACCCCCGGACACGTTGACTTCTCCTATGAAGTCAGCCGCTCCTTGTCCGCCTGTGAAGGCGCGCTGCTGGTGGTTGACGCGTCGCAAGGCGTCGAGGCGCAAACCGTGGCCAACTGCTATACCGCGATTGAACTCGGGGTGGAAGTGCTGCCGGTCTTGAACAAGATGGATCTGCCGCAGGCCGATCCGGAAGGCGCCCGCACCGAGGTTGAAGAAGTAATCGGCATTGACGCCAGTGAAGCCGTGCTGGCCAGCGCCAAGACCGGCCAGGGCATTGATGACATCCTGGAAATGATCGTGGCGCGCGTGCCGCCTCCCAAAGGGGACACGGAAGCGCCGCTGCAGGCCCTGATCATTGACTCCTGGTTTGACAACTACGTTGGCGTCGTGATGCTGGTGCGCGTGGTGAACGGCGTGCTGAAGCTGAAAGACAAGCTGAGCTTCATGGCCACCGGCGCCGTGCACCTGTGCGAACAGGTCGGCGTGTTCACCCCCAAATCGCAGCCAAGAACCCAGTTGTCGGCCGGAGAGGTCGGTTTCATCATCACCGGCGTCAAGGAACTGAAAGACGCCAAGGTCGGCGACACCATCACCGTGGCAAACCGCCGCGCCGCCGCGCCGTTGCCGGGTTTCAAGGAAATCAAGCCGCAGGTGTTTGCCGGCCTGTTTCCGGTGGAGTCTTCCGAGTATGACCAACTGCGGGATTCGCTTGAGAAATTGAAGCTCAATGACGCCGCGCTGATGTATGAGCCGGAAGTCTCGCAAGCGCTTGGCTTCGGTTTCCGCTGCGGCTTCCTGGGCCTGCTGCACATGGAGATCGTGCAGGAGCGGCTTGAGCGCGAATTCGACATGGATCTGATCACCACGGCGCCGTCCGTGGTCTACCAGGTCGTGCAGCGCGATGGCACGATGATCGAGGTGGACAGCCCGGCCAAAATGCCCGAGCTGAGCAAGATCGAGCAAATCAAGGAACCGATCGTCACCGTGACCTTGTTCATGCCGCAGGAATATGTCGGCGCGGTCATGACCCTGAGCAACAACAAGCGCGGCGTCCAGATGAATATGTCGTATTCGGGACGCCAGGTGCAACTGGTCTATGAGATTCCGCTGGCGGAGATCGTGCTGGATTTCTTTGATCGCCTGAAATCGGTGTCGCGCGGCTATGCCTCGATGGACTATGAGTTCAAGGAATACCGGGATGCCGACGTCGTACGCGTGGATGTGTTGATCAACGGAGACCGCGTTGATGCCTTGTCGCTGATCGCGCACCGGTCAACGGCGCGCCTGAAGGGCCGCGATGTGGTGAGCCGCATGCGCGAGCTGATCCCGCGCCAGATGTACGACGTGGCAATCCAGGCCGCCATCGGCGCCGAGGTCATTGCCAGGGAGAACGTCAAGGCCTTGCGCAAGAACGTGTTGGCCAAGTGCTATGGCGGTGATATCTCACGCAAGAAAAAATTGCTTGAAAAACAAAAGGCTGGAAAGAAACGCATGAAGCAGGTGGGAAGCGTCGAGATCCCCCAAGAAGCCTTCCTGGCGATTCTGCAAGTCGAAGACAAATAAGAACTGCTGTTCAGCCGGAGGTCGGTTCGCGTGAATTTCGCTTTGATCCTATTTTGTTTGATGGTCGTGACCGGGGTGGTGTGGGCGTACGATAAATTCGCCCTCCGGCCCCGCCGCAAGGCGCGTGTCGAGGCGGCGGCGCGTCAGTTTGACGAAGGCAGGGGCGTGTCGGTGCTGGCCGCATCAGGCCATGACGAGGCGGCGCGCCAACGCCAGCAGGTGATTGACGAAGCGGGCAAGCTGCCCTGGTGGGTCGAGTATTCGGTCAGCTTCTTTCCCGTCATCGCCTTTGTGTTCGTGCTGCGTTCATTCGTGGTGGAGCCGTTCCGCATTCCGTCCGGCTCAATGATCCCGACCTTGCAGATCGGCGACCTGATCCTGGTCAACAAGTACCACTACGGCATCCGCCTACCGATTGTTGATAAAAAAGTCATTCCGCTGAATGATCCGCAGCGCGGCGACGTGATGGTCTTTCATTATCCGGTGGATCCGCAAATTGATTACATCAAGCGGGTCATCGGCGTGCCGGGAGACACCGTTGCCTATCTGAACAAGCGTCTGACCGTGAATGGGCAAGCCGTTCCCACCGAGCGGCTGGGCGAGTATTTTGATCCGGACCGGGTCTCCTACAGCACGCGCTACCGCGAAACCTTGAACGCCAAGGGCCATGATATCCTGATCGATGAGCGTCGTTCGGCGGAAGTCAACGCCTTCGGCATCTTCCCGAATTGGGATCAATGCCGCTACACACGCGAGGGCGTGACCTGCGTTGTGCCCGACGGCCACTACTTCGTCATGGGCGACAACCGCGACAACAGCGCGGACAGCCGCTACTGGGGTTTCGTGCCTGACCACTATATTGTTGGTAAAGCGTTCTTTGTCTGGATGAATTTTGGAGATCTGACGCGGATTGGCCGTATTCAATAACTTTCCTGCGATCATGATGTTGGATGATCGCTGATGGGGCCTTTTGCATGAGCTTGAGTTCGCTCGAATCCTCCCTGGATTATTCCTTCAACAACAAGGCCTTGCTGGAACAGGCCTTGACACACCGGAGCCATAGCAGCAAGCACAATGAACGCCTTGAGTTCCTGGGTGACAGTGTGTTGAACTGTTCCGTGGCGGCTTTGTTGTATGGCCGGTTTGAACGCGTTGACGAAGGCGATCTGTCGCGTCTGCGCGCCAATCTGGTCAAACAGTCGGCATTGGCCGATATTGCCCAAGTGCTGGATCTTTCACGCTACTTGCGCCTTGGCGAAGGGGAGCTCAAAAGCGGCGGCTTTCGCCGACCGTCCATCCTGGCCGATACCCTTGAGGCCGTCTTCGGCGCCATTTTCATTGATGCGGGCTTCGAGGCCGCCAGCCGGGTCATTTTCCGTCTTTACATTCCGATTCTTGACAGCGTCGATCCCAAGACCCTGGGCAAGGACGCCAAGACCTTGCTGCAGGAGTATTTGCAAGGACGGAAAATGGCATTGCCGGTCTATACCGTGATTGCCACGCATGGCGCGGCGCACAACCAGGAGTTTGAAGTGGAGTGCGCGATTGCCAAGCTGGATGTGCAGGTGATCGGCGTGGGCGGCAGCCGCCGCGCCGCTGAGCAGGAAGCGGCCAAAAAAGCGCTGGACGCAGCCATGGCCGTGGTCCCCCAACAGGGGAAACGGCCTGTTCGCAGCCGCAAGACCACCCAGCTCTCGTTGCCGGTGGCGGTTGCGCAAGCCGTTGATGACAACCAACTTTCCTTAACCATAGATGCCTCCGGGCAGCCTGATAAATAGTTCAATGACCGAGTCTGTTTCTTCCTCGCCATCGCAGTGTGGCTTCGTGGCCATCGTGGGTCGCCCGAACGTCGGCAAGTCAACCTTGTTGAATGCCTTGATCGGGGCCAAGCTGAGCATTGTTTCCCGCAAGGCGCAAACGACCCGGCACCGTATCCACGGCGTGCTGACCCGAGGACCGCAGCAGTTCGTGTTCGTTGACACGCCGGGCTACCAAACGCGCCACGGCGGCACGATGAACCGGATGATGAACCGGGTCGTGACGCAGGCGCTGGCTTCGGTGGACGTTGTGGTCCACGTGGTGGAGGCGGGCAAGTGGTCCGAAGGCGACGCAAACCTGCTGCCTTTGCTGCCGGAAGGTGTCCGCACCATTCTGGCCGTCAACAAAATGGATCAGCTCAAAAGCCGGGACGAACTGTTCCCGTATGTGGCGCGCATTTCGCAGTTCCATGGCTATGACGCGGTCGTGCCGGTCAGCGCCAGCAAGGGCAGGCAGCTTGATAAGCTGCTGGACGAGATCGGCAAGGGCCTGCCCGAAGGCGAACCGATGTTCGAAGAAGAGGCTCTGACTGATCGTCCGGTGCGTTTCATCGCGGCGGAAATGATCCGGGAAAAAATCTTCCGCCTGGTGGGCGATGAGCTGCCGTATGGTTCAACCGTCGTAATCGAGGCCTGGGAAGATCAGCCGAACACGACCCGAATCGCGGCTTGCGTGATCGTGGACCGCGATAGCCACCGGCCGATTCTTCTGGGCACGGGCGGAGAGCGGATGAAACGCATTTCAACCGAAGCCCGCCAGGATATTGCCAAGCTGCTGGACAAGCGCGTCCACCTGGAAATTTACGTCAAAGTGCGCAAAGGGTGGGCGGATAAAGAGGCCGCCTTGCGCGACCTCGGCTATGAGTAAAGCCCTCGAGGAACTCCCCCGCCTCACTGCGGACCCGGGCGCCACGGCCCTCCCGGCAGCGCGTTCGCAAACCGGCCTGTTCGGTTCCCGCCTGGCCGCCGCGCCGCCCTTGCAGCCCGTTCGCGCTCGGCCAGCCAGCCAGCGTGTGACGGAAAGCGCCGGTTTTCTATTGCACAGCTACCCCCATCGGGAAACCTCGTTGATTCTTGATGTGCTGACGCGCGAGCACGGCCGGGTGGCCCTGATTGCGAAAGGCGCAAAGCGTCCGCACTCGGCTTTGCGCGCCGTGTTGGCAAGCTTTCAGCAGTTGAGCTTCAGCTGGTCGGGCAGCCAGGAGTTGAAAACCCTGACCAAGGCGGAATGGGCGGCGCCGCCGCTGCGCATTGAAGGCGACAAGACCATGTCGGCCTGGTATCTCAATGAACTGCTGATCCGGCTGCTGGCGCGCGACGATCCGCATCCGGGGGTGTTCGATGCCTACCTGGAGGCCCTGCAAGGCCTGTCGAATCAGGTCCGGCCCGCCCAATTGCTGCGCAAGTTCGAGTGGTCCTTGCTGCAGGAAATGGGCTATGGCTTCGATCCGGGCTGTACCGAGGGCGGCGAGCCGGTGGAGCCGGGCCGATACTACCGCGTGGCGCTGGAGTCCGGCCCGGAACTGATCGGGGCGGGTGAACCGGCAAGCGCCGAAGCGCCGGTGTCGGGCGAGTTTCTGCTGGCGCTGGCGCAGGCGCGCTTCGATGTGGAAACCCTGCAAACCCAGCTCAGGCATTTCTTGCGAGAGCGTCTCGACTATCATATGAACGGAAGGACAATGGCCACGCGCCAGGTGCTCCGAGAGCTAACGCAATTTTTATCTGAGTAATGCCATGATTGAACTCGGCGTCAATATTGATCACGTCGCCACCTTGCGCCAACAGCGCCTGGTTTCCTATCCCGATCCCGTCAAGGCGGCCCGAATCGCCGAAGAGGCGGGCGCGGATTTGATCACCCTGCATTTGCGCGAAGATCGTCGGCACATCCAGGATGCCGACGTTGACCGTTTGCGCCAGAGCATTACCACCCGGATGAACCTGGAGTGCGCCATCACGCCTGAAATGCTGGACATCGCCTGCCGGGTCAAGCCCGATGACGTGTGCCTGGTGCCGGAGCGCCGCGAAGAACTGACGACCGAGGGCGGCCTGGATGTGCTGACGCATTTTGACAAGGTCAAGGCCGCGGTGGCGCAGTTGCAGGAGGCGGGGATCCGCGTGTCGCTGTTCATCGATCCCGAGCGCGATCAGATCGAGGCCGCGGCGCGCACCGGCGCCACCGTCATCGAGCTGCACACCGGCGCTTATGCCGAGGCAAGCGGGCAGGCGCTGGAGCAGCAGTTCCAACGGCTGGAGCAGGGCGTGCAAGCGGGCTTGCAGCAGGGCTTCCGCGTCAATGCGGGGCATGGCCTGCATGCGGAGAACGTGCAGCGCGTTGCGGCGCTGCCGGGGATTGCCGAGCTCAACATCGGCCATGCGCTGGTGGCGCAAGCGGTGTTCGATGGGCTGGAGGCGGCGGTACGCAATATGAAGGCCCTGATGTTGACGGCCCGCCTTGAAGCAACGCGTTACTAGGAGTCCGCATGCATCCTCTTCCTCTTGCGTCGGCGGGCATTGCCGGCATCGGCATTGACCTGATCCAGATCGATCGCATTGAAGCCGCGCTGGCGCGGCGCGGCGATCGTTTCGCGCGCAAGGTGCTGGGTCCGGAGGAGTGGGTCAAGTACGAGCAGCGCCGCGCGCGCGACAGCGGACGGGGGCTGCGCTTTCTGGCAACGCGCTTTGCCGCGAAAGAGGCGTTTTCAAAAGCCGTCGGCCTGGGCATGCGCATGCCGATGGTCTGGCACCGGGTGCAAACCTTGAACGCCAAAAGCGGCCAGCCCATCATTGCGCTGCATCCTGAGCTGCAAGCCTGGTATGCGCCGCGCTTCGGCGCGGTCCACGTATCCATCACGGATGAAATCAATATGGCGGCAGCCTATGTCATTGTTGAAACGTTGAGGGCATCCCATTGAAACCCCAAGCTGCCTCAAACACCCTGAGCCGGGGCCCGGTCATCATCGATGTCCACGGGTTTGACTTGACGGATCAAGAGCGTGACCGTCTGCTGCACCCCCTGGTGGGCGGCGTGATCCTGTTTGCCCGCAACTTCCAGTCGCGGGATCAGCTGCGCAGTCTGACCGACTCGATCCGCGCCTTGCCCCGGGAGCCGCTGCTGATCGCCGTTGACCACGAGGGCGGACGGGTACAGCGCTTCAAGATGGATGGTTTCACGGTCCTGCCGCCGATGGCGCGACTGGGCGAAGTCTGGAATGAAGACATGATGCGCGCCATGCAGCTCGCCACGGATGTCGGGCGGGTGATGGCGGGTGAACTGCGCGCCTGCGGCGTGGATCTGAGTTTTGCGCCGGTGCTGGATCTGGACTACGGAGAGAGCCGCGTCATCCGCGATCGTTCCTTCCATCGCAATCCGCAGGCCGTGACGATGCTGGCACGTTCGCTGATCCAGGGCATGGCGCTTGAAGGCATGGCGGCTTGCGGCAAACACTTCCCGGGCCATGGCTTCGTTGAGGCGGATTCGCACCTGAACATTCCCTATGACGATCGCAGCCTCAATACGATTCTGAACGCGGATGCGCTGCCTTACCGCTGGCTGGGCGATGCGGTGCTGCCCGCCGTCATGCCCGCGCATGTCATCTATCCGCAGGTGGACGAGCGGCCCGCCGGATTTTCTTCGGTCTGGCTGCAGGACGTGCTGCGCAAGCAGTTGAACTATCAAGGGGTGGTCTTTTCGGATGACCTGACGATGGAAGGCGCCAGCGTGGCGGGCAATATCGTTGACCGCGCCCGCGCCGCGCTCGATGCGGGCTGCGACATGGTGCTGGTGTGCAATCGCCCGGATCTGGCGGATCAGGTGCTGGCGGGACTGGATCGCGAGGTGGCGCCGCCCTCGCAGCAGCGGGTCAACAACCTGATGCCGCGCATGCCCGCCGCCGCTTGGGAGGCCTTGGACAAGAAACCCGGCTTCCAGTTGGCGAGACAATCCATCGCGCAATGGCTGACCCACGCGGCCTAGGGGAGGAGGGGATGGATGAAGCGCAGCCTTCCTCGGACCTGAAGTCGGCGGCAGACGCGTTCGACGCCAAGGCGCTGGTGGCCAGCCTGCCGAATCTGCCCGGGGTCTACCGCCACATCAACGCCCAGGGCGAAGTCATGTACGTGGGCAAGGCGCGCGACCTGAAAAAGCGGGTGGCCTCGTATTTCCAGAAAACGCCGTCCAGTCCCCGCATTGCGCATATGGTGGCCAGGGTGGTGCAGGTGGAGGTCACCATCACGCGCTCCGAGGCCGAGGCCTTATTGCTGGAAAACAACCTGATCAAGACGCTCAGTCCGCGCTACAACATCCTGTTTCGCGATGACAAGTCTTATCCTTATTTGATTGTCTCGGGCCACCGTTATCCGCGCATTGCCTATTATCGCGGCGCAACAGACAAACAGCATCAGTACTTCGGTCCCTTTCCGAGCGCCTGGGCGGTGCGGGAAAGCCTGCAAATCCTGCAGCGTGTGTTTCGCCTGCGCACCTGTGAAGACAATGTGTTCGCCAATCGCTCCCGACCATGCCTGCTTTACCAGATTCGCCGTTGCTCGGCGCCCTGTGTCGGCTTGATTTCGGCCGAGGACTATGCCCAGGACGTCAGCGCCGCCACGCAGTTCCTGAATGGGGAAGGATCGGAAATCATGCGGGATATCGAAAGCCGCATGTATGCGGCATCGGAAGCGCTGGACTTTGAGTCCGCCGCGTTGTTCCGCGATCAACTGGGCGCGCTTTCCAACGTGTTGCAGAAGCAGACGATGGAGGGCGAAGGGCAGGATACCGACATCATCGCGGTGGTGGTGGAGGGCGGCAAGGCCTGTGTCAACCTCGCGATGGTGCGCGGCGGCCGCCACCTGGGCGACAAGCGCTTCTTCCCCGATCACACCGAAGGCGACGCACCGCGCGACGTGCTTGAGGCGTTTGTTGCCCATCACTATAGCGAAGGGGCCATGCCGCCCGTCATCGTGCTGTCCCACAAGCTGCCGGGCAACAATCCGATCGCTGTATTGGCCGAGGCCCAGTCCCTGAAAATCCAGGTGCTCCATCAACCGCAAGGGGTTCGCAAGAGCTGGCTTGAACAAGCCATGCATAATGCCGAGCTGGCCTTGACCCGCCTGCTGTCGGAAACGGATTCCCAGCAGGCCCGCACCCGTTCGCTGGCTGAGCTGCTGTCGCTCGATCTCGGCTTTGAAGAGCTGGAGCGCCTCCGGGTCGAATGCTTTGATATCAGCCACACGGCCGGGGAAGCCACGCAGGCCTCCTGTGTGATCTATCATCACCATGCCATGCAGCCAAAAGAGTATCGGCGGTATAACATTGAGGGCATCACGCCGGGCGATGACTACGCCGCCATGCGTCAAGTCCTGATGCGCCGTTATGAAAAAGCCGCTGACGCCGGTGGCGTATTGCCGGACGTGGTGCTGATCGATGGGGGGAAGGGGCAGGTCGAAATCGCCCGGAAAGTGTTTGAGGAGCTGGGGCTGGATATTTCCCTGTTGGTGGGAGTGGCCAAGGGAGAGGGCCGCAAAGTGGGCTTGGAAACGTTGGTGTTCGCCGGTGGGCGGGAGGCGCTGGCGCTGGGTCCGGCTTCGGCCGCCCTGATGCTGGTTGCCCAAATCCGCGATGAGGCGCACCGTTTTGCCATTACCGGCATGCGCTCGCGCCGTGCCAAAACCCGGCAGACTTCCCGTCTGGAAGAAATCGCGGGGATTGGCGCCAAGCGGCGCCAACGCCTGCTGGCGCACTTTGGCGGACTGAAAGGCGTGATGGCGGCGGGCGTTGATGAGTTGGCCGCCGTCGAGGGGATCTCGCAAGAGCTGGCTGCCCGTATTTATCAACAACTCCATTAATTATTGCTAACGTGTTTTCTATGCCTATCAATCTGCCCATCCTGCTGACCTGGCTTCGCGTACTGATGATCCCACTGATCGTGGGCATGTATTACCTGCCGGCCTCATGGATCGGGGCGGAGATACGGGATCTGATCGCCACCTTGATGTTCATAGCGGCGGCGGGCACGGACTGGCTGGATGGCTGGTTGGCGCGGCGCTGGAACCAGACCTCGAGCTTCGGCGCTTTCCTGGACCCGGTCGCGGACAAGCTCATGGTCAGCGCCGCCTTGCTGGTGCTGCTGCATCTGGGGCGCGTTGATGCCATGGTGACGCTGATCATCATCGGCCGTGAAATCACGATTTCCGCCCTGCGCGAATGGATGGCGAAAATTGGCGCCAGCGGCAGCGTGGCAGTCCATCAATTGGGCAAGCTGAAAACCGCCGTGCAAATGACCGCCATCCCGATGTTGTTGTATGGTCACGAATTCCTCGGGATAGACTTGGTCTATTGGGGGCAATGGCTGATTATTGTTGCAGCTATTCTCACTGTCTGGTCTATGGCCTATTATTTACAAAAGGCCTGGTCGGTCATCAAGGTAAAAAGCCCCGACCAATAAAGGCACGGATGACGACTCCGCGCGCCGCGTGCGCGCCGCCGTCGTTTTCGCGCAGCACTTGTGAAATGAATCGTCCCGCTTGCCTGGTTGCCGGTGGGCATGTGGAGCAGATGTGGAAGAAGTCTATCAATTGCCTCAGCGTCAACAACGCTTCGCCCGTCGGCAGTTTGACTGGCGGGTGATCGCCTTGATCGGGGTGGCGCACGCCAGCTCGCACTTTTTTCAACTGGTCATTCCTTCGCTATTCGTCCCGCTGTCCCAAGCTTTTGGCCTGAATTTCGCGCAGCTCGGCATGCTGGCAACCGTTTTTTACGTGGTCTCCGGCATCGGGCAGGCGGCGTCGGGCTTTGTCGTGGATAAGCTTGGGCCGCGCCCGGTGCTGTGGTTCGGCCTGTCCGGCTTCGTCGTGGCCGGGCTGCTGCTGGCCTCTGCCACCAGTTATGGCTGGCTGCTGTTCGCCGCTTTTGTGGCGGGACTGGGCAATTGCGTTTTTCACCCGGTTGACTTCTCTATCCTCAATCATCGGGTCAGTTCGCCCCGTCTCGGCCATGCTTTCAGTACGCACGGCATGACCGGCAATCTGGGATGGGCCTTGACGCCGATCTTCATCACGACGCTGACCTATCTGTACAACTGGCGGGTGGCGGCCTTGGGCGCCAGTGTCCTGCTCGCGCTGGTGCTGCTGGCCACGGTGCTCGGGCGGCGGTTGATCGACGTCGACGTTCGGCGCAATGCAAGAAAAGCGCGCAAGAGCAAAGGCGGACAGGCAACCGCCATTTCCGACGTTCGCCTGCGGGCATTGCTGGTGAACCCGGTGGTCTGGGGCGCTTTCGCCTTCTTCCTGTTCGCGTCGCTGGCGGGCTCGGCGGTCATGAACTATACGCTGCCCATCCTTGGCTCCATTCACCAGATTGCGCCGGTGGTGGCCAGTTCCGCGCTGTCCGCCTACATGGTTGCCGGCGCCTTGGGCATGGCGGCGGGCGGTTTCCTGGTGTCCAACAATCCCAAGACCGAACGCACGGTGGCGGCCACTTTCTTCTGCGCCGCGCTGATGCTGACGATTGTTGGCATGGGCTGGGTGCCCAGCAGCCTTGCCGTGCCGTGCGTGGCGCTGGCCGGTTTTTTCAGTGGCGTGGCCGGTCCATCGCGCGATATGCTGGTGCGCCGGGTGACCCCCCGAGGCGCAAGCGGCTCCGTCTATGGCCTGGTGTATTCCGGCATGGACACCGGCTCGGCCATTGGCCCGCTGTTGTTCGGCATCATGCTGGACGCGGGACTCAATCAAGGGCCATATGTGGGGGCAAGCCTTGGCTTCATCATGGCCAGTCTGTGCGCGGCCTTCATCGGCTACCGTGCCCGCAAGATTGCGCAAGCTTGACGCTGGCGTTAAACCACAAAGCGCTGACCGTCATTGTCAGCGCTTTTTTCATGGCGTATTGGTTCAGGCTTCTTGATCCAGCGTCAGCAAAAGCGGCCAGTTGAGCCGGGACTGTAGTTGAAAATAGCTCAGCGCCAGCCAGCCTTGCCGTGCCCATTCCAGCAGTGTGGCGTCCGGCAGGCGGGTCAACTTTTCTTCGTCTAGGGTATAGAGCCCATCGAGCTTGCTCTGCTCGCCGGATTTCAGCTCGACCGATACCTGGCGCAGCGTCAGCAGTCCTTCCTTGCGCAGCGCTTCCACATAGCGCCGGGTTTGTTCAATGCCTGCCTGCATTTCACCCAGTAACTTGATCCGCTGTTGCGTGAAGCCGCTGGGTTCGGCGCCGTTGAACAGCGCCTCGCCGGTTTGGGTGGCCGAGCAGTAGTCGGGATTTTCATCAATGCACACGGCAAAACGCTGTTCGGTCGGGACCTCGTGCAGGATGAAGGGGTAGCGTTTCAGGTGCAGCGGCACGTAGCGGTTTGCACGCCATTGGCCCTGCGGGCCCACCAGAAGATTCTGCCGTTCGCGGAAACTGGTCACGATCACGGGCTGGTGTTGTTCTCCCGCAAACACAATGGGAAAGTCCCGTGCCGCGTAGACAAACTCGGGTGCCGTGATCGGTAGGGTGGGTAAGTACCGGGCAAAGCGGTAATTGGCGTCAGTGCGAACTTTCCAATGGCCGTGCCGGGCGGGATCAAGCGCTTTCGCGGCGGAAAACAACGGGTGTTCGGCAGGGTTGGAAGACGGCGTGCTCATGGGCGGAATCTCACAGCAAAAGTGGAATGTCGTTAGTCTGACATGGATCTGAATACGGGTTGATCTCAGTCAAGGCGGGCTTGTCCGTCTTGCCGCACACTGTGCAGCGTGACTACGAGCGTCCTGAATTCCCCCCCAGCCCTTTCCCGTGCCACGGCAACGCTGCAATGCTATCACTGTGGGCTGTCGCTATTTGCAAGCGCCGCGCATCACGCAGACATCAATGGCCAGCCAGCGCCTTTTTGCTGTGTGGGCTGCGCCACGGTTGCCCAAACCATCCATGCCGGGGGGCTGGCCTCGTTCTATCAGCAGCGGGGCAGTCTGGCGCAGCCGGTTGAGCTCACACCGGATGAAATTGCCGCCAATCAACACTTCGACGCGCCCGACATGCGGGGCATCTATCTCAAGCCGGTGGGAAAAAACCAGCTTGAGGCCAGCTTCACGCTGGAGAATCTGCAATGCGCGGCCTGTGTCTGGCTGTGTGAAAAACATCTTGAACAACAGCCGGGTCTGACGCTGTCTCAGGTCAACTTTGCCACCGGGCGCGCGCGCATTCGCTGGGAAGAAGGGCAGTCCAGCATTTTTTCCGTCATTCAGGCCCTGGCGCAAATCGGCTACCGCGCGCATCCCTACGCGGTGGGCGTGCAGGACCAGGCTCAGCGCAAGGCGCGCAAGTCGCTGCTGATCCGCGCCTCGGTGGCCTGGCTGTGCATGATGCAGGTCATGATGTATGCGTGGCCGCTCTATTTCCACGCGGATACCATTGAACCCTTGTATGTGGGCATGCTGCATTGGGTCAGTCTGGTGCTGACCTTGCCGGTGGTGCTGTATTCGGCCGTCCCGCTGTATCGGAACGCGTGGATGGCACTGAAGCATCGCCATGTCAACATGGATGTGCCGGTGGTGCTGGGCATCGGCGCCGCGTTCCTGGCCTCGGTGGGCGCCACCTTGCGGGTGCAGGGCGAGGTCTACTATGACTCCGTGACGATGTTCGTGGCCTTGCTGCTCAGCGCCCGCTATGTGGAGGCCATGCTTCGCGGACAGGCCCAGTCCGGCCTGCAGGCGCTGGCGGCGCAATTGCCCGCGGTCTGCCGCCGCGCCGTCCGTTTCCCTGAGTCGCATGAGGTGCTGCTGGTGTCGCGCGGCCTGCTGGCGCGCGGCGACGTGATCCAGGTCCGCCCGGGTGAGGCGGTGCCTGCCGACGGCGTGGTGCTGGACGGACATGCGGAGATGGATGAATCCATCCTGACGGGAGAGAGTCGGCCGATGCTACGCGAGGCGGGCGCGCGCGTGCTGGCCGGCAGCTATAACTGCGCCAGCCCGTTCTGGATGTCGGTGGACGCGGTGGGCGCGCAGACGCGTCTGGCTGAAATCGTCAGCGCGCTGGATGAAGCGCTGGAAAGCAAACCGCGTATTGCCCGGATCGCGGATCAGGTGGCGCGCCACTTCATTGTTGCCTTGCTGGCCCTGGCGGCCGCGGCGGCGCTCTTCTGGCTGTGGGCGGACGCGCCGCGCGCCTTGCCGATCACGATCGCCGTGCTGGTGGTCAGTTGTCCTTGCGCCTTGTCGATGGCCACGCCCGCCGCCCTGGCGGCCAGCACCGCCTCGCTGGCACGGCGCGGCGTGGTCGTGGTGCGGGGCTCGGCGCTGGAAACCCTGGCGCAAGTCACTGATGTCGTGCTGGATAAAACCGGCACCTTGACGGAAGGCAGTTTTTCGCTGAGCCGGATCGATGTGCTGGGCGAACAGTCCGAACAGGCTTACCTAGCCTTGGCGGCGGGCCTGGAGCAGGGCAGCTCGCACCCGATCGGCATCGCCTTGCTGAAAGCGGCGCAGCAACAAGGTCTCGCGCCTGCTTTGCTGTCAGGCGAAGACAGCCCGCGTCACCTGCTTGGCAAAGGGGTGCGGTGGCGGGAAGGGCAGGTGGTCTGGCGGCTGGGCAACCTGGACTTCGCCTCGGCGGGACGGCCCGGCTTGTCGGCCTTGCCGACGGCCATCTCGGAAACCAGCATCTTTTTGTCCAGGGATGGGCGGATTGAAGCGCGCTTCCTGTTGGCGGACAGCCTGCGGCCGCACAGCGCGGAAATGGTGGAGCAGCTTCGGAAAAGCGGCTATCGCCTGCATATCCTGTCCGGTGACCGCCGTGAGACCGTCAATCACTGGGCGGGCATGCTGAATATTGCCAATGCGGTGGGCGAGGCCAGTCCCGAGGACAAGAAAGCTTATGTCGAACGCCTGCAGGCGCAAGGCGCGGTGGTGATGGCGGTGGGCGATGGTGTCAATGACGCCTTGTTGCTGGCGCAGTCGCAGGTGTCAATGGCGGTGGCGGGCAGTACGCCGCTGGCGCAGGCCTCCGCTGACATCCAGGTCATGCGGGCGGGGGTTGATGGCGTGGTGGCGTCATTGCGGGCGGCGGCGCGCTGTCGGCGGGTGATCCGGCAGAACCTGGCGTGGGCGCTCAGCTACAACGTCTCCTTTATTCCGCTGGCGGCTTGCGGCTTCATTTCCGCTGGCTGGGCGGCGCTCGGCATGAGCCTGTCCTCATTGATGGTCGTGCTCAATGCATGGCGGGCGAGCCGGTAAATGGAGTCCCTCTACATTCTGCTTCCGCTCAGCCTGGTGCTGGTGGTGTTGATCATCGGTGTGTTGTGGTGGTCAATCAGTTCCGGTCAATACGACAGCCTTGACCGTGCCTCGGTGGAAATATTGATGGATCAAGATAGTGATCCGGAGCAGGCGCCCGAGGCCGCGCCGGACAAGCGTTTGCGCGAAGAAGGCGCTGCGTCTTCCGCGGACGATCAGGCCCGGTCGGCGCGTCCCGATTAAAGATTCCTTTTGAATCTTCCTTAAGTTTGATTTGCGTCAAGGCGGCTTGCCAATAGTTCAGTCATCATCCGAGCATCCATATGTATGTCTTAGCGAAGGGATGGCAATGAACGCCGAGTTAAGTAGCACTCCGTCAGGCGAGACTTTCAACTACAAGGTCGTGCGTCAGTTCACGATCATGACTGTAGTTTGGGGTATCGTCGGCATGGGGGTAGGAGTATTGATCGCAGCCCAGTTGATCTGGCCTGCCCTCAATTTTGAAACCCCCTGGTTTAGTTTTGGGCGTCTGCGCCCCTTGCACACGAATGCGGTGATTTTTGCATTCGGAGGCTGCGCGCTGTTTGCCACCTCCTACTATGTTGTCCAACGCACCTGTCAGGTCCGCCTGCGCTTTGAAAAGCTGGCCGCGTTCACTTTCTGGGGCTGGCAGCTGGCCATGGTTGCCGCGGTGATCACCCTGCCGCTGGGCTACACCTCCACCAAAGAATACGCCGAGCTGGAATGGCCCGTGGATCTGCTGATCGCCGCCGTGTGGATTTCCTACGCCGTGGTGTTCTTCGGCACCATCATGAAGCGCAAGACCTCCCACATCTATGTGGCCAACTGGTTCTTCGGCTCGTACATCCTGACCATTGCCATGCTGCACATCTTCAACAACCTGGCCATTCCGGTCGGCCTGTTGAAGTCCTATTCCATCTACGCCGGCGTTCAGGACGCCATGGTGCAGTGGTGGTATGGCCACAACGCGGTGGGCTTCTTCCTGACCACCAGCTTCCTGGGCATGATGTATTACTTCATCCCGAAGCAGGCCGAGCGCCCCATTTATTCCTATCGGCTGTCCATCGTCCACTTCTGGGCGCTGATCTTCACCTATATGTGGGCGGGCCCGCACCACTTGCAGCACACGTCCCTGCCGGATTGGGTGCAGTCGCTGGGCACGGCATTCTCCATCATCCTGCTTGCGCCGTCATGGGGCGGCATGATCAACGGCGTGATGACGCTGTCCGGCGCCTGGCACAAGCTGCGCACCGATCCCATCCTGAAGTTCATGGTGACCGCGCTGTCGTTCTACGGCATGTCCACCTTTGAAGGCTCGATGATGTCGATCAAGACCGTCAACGCGCTGTCGCACTACACGGACTGGACCATCGGACACGTGCACTCCGGCGCATTGGGTTGGGTGGCCATGATCACGATCGGTTCGCTCTACTATATGTTCCCGCGCCTCTACGGCAAAACCCAGATGTACAGCAAGAACCTGATTGAACTTCACTTCTGGGTCTCCACGATCGGCGTGGTGCTGTATGTGGCCGCCATGTGGATCGCCGGCGTGATGCAGGGCCTGATGTGGCGCGCCACCGAGTTTGACGGCACCTTGACCTACACCTTTGTTGAAGTCGTCAAGGCAACTTATCCCTTCTACGCAGTGCGTCTGCTTGGCGGCATGTGCTTCCTGGCCGGCATGGTGCTGATGGGATACAACTGCTATATGACGGCCCGTGGCCAGAAGGCGGTTGACGCCCGGATTCCCGTCACCGTGCAGCCCGCGCATTAAGGAGATCAAGATGTCGCAGAATAAGAGCTCCTGGTTTTCACACGAGCTGCTTGAAAAAAATATCGGTTTGCTGATCGCCGCCTCGTTGCTGGTGGTCAGCTTTGCCGGCCTCACCCAGATTGTGCCGCTGTTTTTCCAGCACTCCACCATGACGCCGGTGGAAGGTGTCGAACCCTACAGCGCCTTGCGTCTGGCGGGCCGTGACGTCTACATCCGTGAAGGGTGTGTCAGCTGTCACTCGCAGCAGGTCCGCACCTTGAGCGCGGAAGTCCAGCGCTATGGCGCATTCTCCACGGCGGGCGAAGGCGTCTATGAGCGTCCTTTCCTGTGGGGCTCCAAGCGTACCGGTCCTGACCTGGCGCGGGTCGGTCAACGCTACAGCGATGAATGGCATCGCGTCCACCTGTTCAATCCGCGCGACGTCGTGCCGGAGTCGAACATGCCTGCTTATCCGTGGCTGCGCAAGAACTTGCTTGATACCACAACCATCCAGGCAAAAATGGAAGGCTTGCGCCGTTTCGTCGGCACGCCTTATACCGATGAGGAAATTGCAGCCGCCCCTGATGAGCTGAAAGGGAAAACGGAAGAGGATGCGGTCGTTGCCTACCTGCAGGGTCTGGGCATTCATACCCGGCAGGTGAAAGGGGTCCAGTGATGGTCTTTCTGATCTCCCTGGCAACCCTGTTATCGGTCGCAACTTTTGTGGGCATCGTGATCTGGGCATGGTCCAAAGGCCGCGAGAAGGCCAACCGTGACTCCGCGATGCTTCCCTTTGAACTTCCCGACGAGGACGCCCTGAACGAGCAGGGTGAGGACAAGCGTCATGAGTGATTTTATTTCTAACTACTGGGGCATTCACGTCAGTCTGATTGCCCTGGGCGGCATTGTTTTCTGTGTGTATTTGCTCTGGTCGCAGCGCAAGGTCACCGTCACGACGCTGCCGGACGGCACGACGCGGTCCGATACCGGCCACGTCTACGATGAAGACCTCCGCGAGCTGAATAATCCGCTGCCGCGCTGGTGGATGTGGATGTACCTGCTGTCCTGCGTCTTTGCGGTGCTTTATCTGCTGTTGTTCCCGGGCCTGGGCAGCTTTGGCGGTTGGCTGGGTTACACCAGCGTGAACTCGCTGGAGTCCAATCAGGCCGCCATCCGTGAGCGTTTGCAGCCGGTGTATGCGCGGTTTGAGACCATGTCCGTGGAGGAAATTGCCCAGGATGACCAGGGTCGTGGCATCGGGCAGCGTTTCTTCTTGAACAACTGCGCCACTTGCCACGGCTCTGATGCCCGTGGCAGCCGCGGTTTCCCGAACCTGGCGGACAAGGACTGGCTGTATGGGGGAGCGCCCGAGCAGATCATTGAAACGATCACCAATGGCCGCCACGGCATCATGCCGCCCCAGGGCGACCTCTTTGACAGCCGCACCGTCTCCGACATTGCCCACTATGTGCGTTCCTTGTCGGGCCTGGCCGCGGATCCGATCCGGGTGGCGCGCGGTAAAGAGCCGTTCACGAACACCTGCGCGGCCTGCCACGGCGCCGAAGGGGAAGGAAACCAATTGCTGGGCGCACCGCGATTGAATGACCGGATCTGGCTGTACGGCAGCTCGGAGGCAACTATTGTTGAGGCCATCATGCAAGGCCGCGACAACCAGATGCCTGCGCACAACGCTATCCTGGCGCCTGAAGAAATCAAAATGGTTGCTGCTTACGTCTGGGGACTGTCGAACCAAGAAGCGAGTAAGTAAACATGACTCAAGAAGTGAAGAGGGCCAAGACGATTCCCATTGTTGAAGTGGGAACGACTGAACAGGCGTTGTATGAGGTTAGACGCAAGATTCATCCGCGTTCTGTTCAAGGACTCTACGCAAACTTGAGATGGTTCTTCGTCTGGTTCACGCAAATCATTTTTTATGGTTTGCCGTGGCTCCAGTGGAATGACCGGCAAGCGGTTCTGTTTGACCTGGGCGCCCGCAAGTTCTACTTGTTCGGTTTGGTCTTGTGGCCCCAGGACATCATCTATCTGGCCTTGCTGCTGATTGCCAGCGCGCTGGCCCTGTTTTTGTTCACGGCGGTGGCCGGGCGGCTGTTCTGCGGTTATGCCTGTCCGCAAACGGTCTACACCGAAATCTTCATGTGGATCGAGAAAGTAGTCGAGGGTGACCGCTTTGCCCGGCTCAGGCTTGACGCTTCGCCGTGGAATGCGCGCAAGATTCGTCTGCGCTTCACCAAGCATGTCTTGTGGGTGGCGGTTGCGCTGTGGACGGGATTCACCTTCATTGGCTACTTTAGTCCCATCCGCCCGCTGATTGGTGAAGCCTTGTCGGGCAGCCTGGGCTTCTGGCAGATTTTCTGGTGGGGCTTCTATTCCTTTGCCACCTGGGGCAACGCGGGCTTCATGCGCGAGCAGGTCTGTAAATACATGTGCCCGTATGCACGCTTCCAAAGCGTGATGGTGGACAACGATACCTACGTCGTGACCTATGACCCCGTCCGCGGCGAGCCGCGCGGCAGCCGTTCGCGCAAGGAAGACCATCGCGCGGCGGGCAAGGGCGATTGCGTGGATTGCAGTATATGCGTGCAGGTCTGCCCGACCGGCATTGATATCCGGCAAGGCCTGCAAGTTGAGTGCATTGGCTGTGGGCTGTGCGTGGATGCCTGTGATCAGGTCATGGATAAAATGAATTATCCGCGCGGCCTGATCAGCTACAGCACGGAAAGAACGATTCAGAATCGCACATCGAAAAGCGAGGCCCGCCGCCGGGTGCTCCGTCCGCGCGTGCTGATCTATTCGGTCTTGCTGCTGGCGGTGACGGGGGTCTTGTTCGGGAGCCTGTTCACGCGGGATGCCTTGCGTTTCGACGTGATCCGCGACCGCACCGTGCTGGCGCGGGAAATCGAGGGCGGCAACATTGAGAACGTCTACCGGCTGCAATTGATGAACACCACTGAAAGCGAGATGCTGGTGAAAGTGTCCGCGGAAGGCTTGACTTCGCTCAAGGTCCGCTCAAGCAATAACAGTGACGCCGATCACATTGAAGTCATGGTGAGCGCGGCCTCGAATTCAATGCTCCCGCTGCGGGTCGAGCATCCTGTCGATGGGCTTGAACCAGGCAGCCATCCGATTCATTTCGTGATTGAATCAAGCTGGCCGGGCGGACGGGAAACCGTGCGGGAAGCGTCAAGCTTCATCGTTCCACGGTAATATTCGGGAGTTGTGAATGAGCAGGGAAACAACGCAGGACACGGTCAGCCGCCCTTGGTACAAGGAGCCTTGGCCCTGGATTTTGATGGCCGGACCGGCAGTGGTCGTGGTAGCGTGCGTGGTGACGATTTATTTGTCCTTCGCGCATGCTGACGTCCCGGTTGCCGGGCCGCATGTGAAACGGGGTTTGAAGGTGGAATGGCTGGATTCGGCGCCTGAGGCGCCTACTCGATCAGAGAGATAAAACAATGCGCACTGTGATCAATCGGGGTTTGATGTGGAGTTTGTGGCCGTCATTTCTGATCAGCGCCATCGCGTCAATATTGATCTTCACCTTGCTTGATCCGCGCGAGATTTCTATCTTCGGCCATGAGATGGCGGAAGATCAGACGGCGTTTTATACGATTGCCTTTTTCATTCTCTGGCTCGCCACCGCCGCCTCCAGCACGTTGACGCTTTATCTGGCCGCAACCAACAATAGAAAGCTGGTCGAAGAGGATTGGGAATAGGGTGTGGGTGTTTCAATCATGTTCCGCGGGCATAGCCCATTCTTGCAGAAAAATCCCGACCAACCCAGGGCGCCGCGGAGCTGGCCTTGCCAGTCCGCCAGCGCCGCCCCTTGAGGGTCCCGCGCAAGCGGGTAGGGGTGGGCTATTCCCTTTCGCTTCCGCCGTTCAAGACTTGGCGCAGACCGTCCATGTCAATGATCTTGACTTGCTTTTGCTGGATGCGGATCAGGCCCGCCCGGGCGAAACGGGAGAACAAACGGCTGACCGTTTCAAGCTTCATGCCCAGGTAGCTGCCGATTTCTTCGCGGCTCATGCGCAGCACGAACTCGGTCGACGAATAGCCCCGGATGGAGAGGCGCTCGGACAGGTCGAGCAGGAACGTGGCCAGCCTTTCTTCCGCCCGCAAGGAACCGATCATCAGCAGTTTGCGGTGGTCATTGGAAATTTCCTGGCTCAGCAGCCGGGTGAACTGGATATGCAGCGAGGGCAGCTCTCTGGACAGCGTGATCAGCTCCATGGCGGGAATGACACAGACTTCCGTATCTTCCAGCGCGCGGACGCTGGACATATGAGACTGGTTGACGACGCTGTCAAGGCCAACCAAATCACCGGGCAAATGAAAGCCAGTGATTTGCTGCCGCCCATCGGGCAGCACAAAAAGGGTTTTCAGGCTGCCAAAGCGGACGCTGTAGACGGCGCTGAACGGGTCCCCGATATTGAACAGGGCCTGCCCTTTTTCCAGCCGAATGCGTTCCTTGACCAAGATGTCAATGCGCTTGGCATCTTCCGGGGAGATCCCCAGGGGCAGGCAAAATTGGCCCATGGCGCAGGTCGTGCATAAGCTGGTGATTTGAGATGCCGAGATTCTTGTGGCCATAGACCCGTTTTAGTAAATGAATGCACCCATTGTACTTCCTCATCCTTGATACCCTTAGGCCATGCTTTCCCTGTCCGTATTGAGTAGCGTCTTTTTCATTGGGCTGTTGGGCGGTGTTCATTGCCTGGCCATGTGCTCAGGTATTGCCGTGGCCGTTGAACAAAGACATGCCGAGCGTGTCCAGGTGTTGAGGCGTGTTTCCCCGGCCAGAATCGGCTTGGAAATCTTCACCATGCACCTGGGCAGAATCACGACCTACTCAATCAGCGGCGCCGTCATGGGGGGCGTAGGAGGCTTGTTCTGGCAGCAGGAATGGGTGCCTGCACAAAGAGCTGCTTTAGTGGCAGGCGGACTATTATTAATCATAGCAGGTCTGGCCTTGGCTTTCTCTTTGCGGCAGTCCGCCTGGACAGCGCGATTGAGGCATCGCGCGCTGGCGCCGTGGGCGTTTTTGTTACGATGGTCCGGTCAACAAAATGCGGTCCGCGCCGTCAATCGGCGGCTGTCCAATTGGCCGCTGTTGCAGCGTTTCGCCACCGGCCTGGCCTGGGGTTTGCTGCCCTGCGGACTGACATTCAGCGCCTTGTCCATTGCCTTGCTGGCCGGCAATGCCTGGGCCGGCGGCGCGGTGATGCTGGCTTTCGGATTGGGAACCCTGCCGAACCTGATGGCCATCTCCGGCTTTTCCGGCGCCTTGCACTGGATGAACCGCTACGCGTGGTGGCGCATCGGCGCGGGCGGCTTCGTGATCATGATGGGCGCCTGGGCTATCTACCGGGCGGTGGCCTTGCCTGATATGCTACTGAGCAACGGTTTTTGCTTCGTCTGAAGCGGCTTTTTTGCCGCCGGGCCGCTCCCAAGGCAAACCACCTCGCAGCCTGCATGCTGCTCGGATTCACCAGGCACGAATCAGTCCTCAAGGACTGCTCCGTGTCCGGGTTCATCCCCCTTGGGGGGCAGCAAGCCGAAGGCGCAGCGTGGGGGCTCTTTTTCTCTTCTTGGACTTTACCCATGTGCCAGTTATTGGGGATGAACTGCAATACCCCGACCGATATCATCTTCAGCTTCACCGGTTTTGCCAATCGCGCCGGCATTACCGGCGAACATGTGGATGGGTGGGGGATCGCTTTTTTTGACGGAAGAGGGGTGCGTTTGTGGGTGGATCACCTGCCCGCGTCCAGTTCGCCTTTTTCAGAGCTGGTGCGCCGCTATCCGATCAAGGCCAGCAATGTGATCTCGCACATCCGCAAAGCCACGGTGGGCGGAGTGAGTCTGGCCAACTGCCATCCTTTCATGCGCGAGCTCTGGGGGAGATATTGGGTTTTCGCGCACAACGGGGACTTGTTCACGTACAGCTATGCGCCCGGCGCGCAAGACCGTTTCCAGGCCGTCGGCACGACAGACAGCGAACGCGCTTTTTGCCAGCTTCTGAATACCCTGGCCGAGCGCTTCGAGCGTTTTCCAGGCGCAACGGCGGTGGCGGCGGTCATTGCCGAACAGTGCCAGGATATTGCCCGCTTCGGCAGTTTCAACTTCATGCTCTCGGATGGGGAATACTTGTTTTCCCATTGCTCGACCAAGCTGCACTACCTGATCCGGCAACATCCCTTTTCGCATGCGCGTCTCTCGGATGAGGACCTGAGCATTGATTTTGCCACGGTGACCACGCCGCGGGACCGGGTGGCGGTCATTGTGACCGAACCGCTGACGCACAATGAAGTGTGGCACCCCTTTGCGCCGGGCGATTTGAAAGTGTTCGCGGACGGGCAGGTGATGTTTGAAACCAACTGCCTGCCCACTGAGAAAGCCTGATTGGCGCCTGGCAAGGCCGTCCCGGCCAGGCCTTGCTCTTACTGAATGGCCTCGAGTTCCGCCTGGAGTTCAAGCCAGGCTTCTTCAACGGTGTTCAGCGTTTTGCACAACTCGCCGTGTTCGGCCAGGATCTGTCGGCACTCGTCCTTCCGTGCGTCGAGGTAAAGCGTTTCATCGGCAATCTCCACATCCAGCTCGGCCTTGCGGGCGGAGAGCGCACTGAGTTCCTGCTCCAGTTTGTGCAGCTTTTTCTCCAGCGGCTTGCGTTGCTGGGCCAGGCGCTGGCGTGCTTCCGCTTCTTGGCGCCGTTGCTGCTTCCGATCCAGGGTGCTGTCGGTCGCCGGGCTGTCCGCCGCCTGGAGCTGCCGCGCCTGGGCGGCCTGTTGCGTGACCCAGGCCTGGTA
>JBAYOI010000004.1:0-40118 GCA_041678365.1 Pigmentiphaga sp.
CGATGGCGGCCAGGTTGCCGATGGCCAGCGACAGCACGGCCATAATGATCAGCATCGGCTGCCACTCGGCAGCCAGGCCGAACAGGCCCTCGACCAGCAAGCGCAGCATCATCACGAAGGCCGCCAGCTTCGGGCCCGCGCCCAGCAGCAGCGTCACGACCGTGGGCGAGCCCTGGTAGACGTCAGGCACCCACATATGGAAAGGCACCACGCCGAGCTTGAAGCCCAGACCGGCCACCAGGAACACCAGGCCCAGCACCATGACCAGATTCTGGCCTTGGGCGGCGCGGACCTGTTCGGCAATGTCGGTGAAGGCCAGCGAGCCGGTTGCGCCATAAATCATCGACATGCCATAGAGCAGCAGGCCCGAGGCCAGCGCGCCAAGCACGAAATACTTCATGGCGGCTTCGGTGGAGATCGAGTGATCGCGGCGCAGCGCCACCAGCGCATACAGCGACAGCGACATCAGCTCCAGGCCCAGGTACAGCGACAGCAGGCTGCCCGACGAAATCATCACCATCTGGCCCAGCAGGGCCATCAGCGACAGCGAGTACAGCTCCCCGCCCTGCAACATGCCGCGGTCCTTGGCATAGCCGTGGCCGTAAATCAGCGTGACGCCCAGCGCAATGTAGGAGAAGACCTTCAAAAGATGCGACAGCGCATCGGCCACGTACAGGTCATTGAAGGCCCTGCCCTCAACGCCATGGCGAAGGTCGGACAGGCCCATGATGACCAGTACCAGCAGCACGAGCAGCGTCAGCGAATGCGTGAGGCGGCGGCCGGGATCTTTGACGAAAAGATCGATCAGCAAAATGGCGCATGTTGACACCAGCAGAAAAATCTCCGGTGCAATCAGGCTAAAGTTCAAATCTGCGAAGTCCATTGCTAAAAGTCCGCTCTCTTATAGTTTGGAGATTGCCACATGCTTGAGCAAGGCATCGACCGAGGTGTGCATGACTGCTGTAAACGGCTCGGGATAGATCCCCATGAACAGCACGGCGATGGCGGCAAGCCCCAGGACGAAGAACTCCCGTCCGTTGATGTCGGTGAGTTCACGCACGTGCTGGTGCTTGATCTCGCCGAACACGACGCGCTTGACCATCCACAGCGAGTACGAGGCGGCCAGGATCAGCGACGTGGCCGTCAGCAAGCCGACCCAGAAGTTGTATTGCACGGCGCCGAGGATGACGTAGAACTCACCGACGAAACCACTGGTGGCGGGCAAGCCGCTGTTGGCCATGGCAAAGAAGACGAACAGTGTGGCGAACTTCGGCATGGTGTTGATCACACCGCCGTAATCCGCGATCTGACGCGAATGCACCCGGTCATACAGCACCCCGATGCACAAGAACATCGCGGCGGAGACAAAACCGTGCGACACCATCTGAACGATGGCGCCTTCGACCCCGGCCGTATTGAAGATGAAGAAACCCAGGGTCACGAAGCCCATGTGCGCGATGGAAGAATACGCGACGAGCTTTTTCATGTCTTCCTGAACCAGCGCGACCAGGCCGATGTAGATCACCGCCACCAAGGACAGGCCGATCACGATCGGAGCCAACACGACCGATGCGTCCGGCACGATCGGCAGGCTGAAACGCAGGAAGCCGTAGGCGCCGAGCTTCAGCATGATGGCCGCCAGCACCACGGAACCGCCGGTGGGCGCCTCGACGTGGGCATCCGGCAGCCAGGTGTGGACCGGCCACATCGGCACCTTGACCGCAAACGCCATGAACATGGCGAGGAACAGCAGGACCTGTTCGGTCATGCCGAACGGCAGCGTGTGCCACGTCAGGATGTCAAAGGTGCCGCCCGCGCTGCTCCACATATAGATGAAGGCGACCAGCGTCAGCAGCGAGCCGAGCAAGGTGTAGAGGAAGAACTTGATCGCGGCATAGACGCGGTTCGGTCCGCCCCACACGCCGATGATGATGTACATCGGGATCAGCGTGGCTTCAAAAAACACATAGAACAGCAAGCCGTCCAGCGACGCGAAGACGCCGATCATCAGGCCCGACAGAATCAGGAAGGCGGCCATGTACTGCGCGACGCGGTCCTGGATGACTTCCCAGGCCGCCAGCACGACGATGACCGTGATGAAGGCGGTCAGCAGCACGAACCACAGCGAGATGCCATCTACGCCCAGGTGGTAGAAAACGCCATAATCGGCGATCCAGGCCGCTTTTTCGACGAACTGCATACTAGCAGTGGCCGTATCGAATCCCGTGTACAGGGGAATCGTAACGAGCAGGCCTGCGATCGCACCAATCAAAGCAAGAACACGAACGAAGTTGGGGCTGCGGTCCCGCCCGAGGGCGAGGATGACCAGACCAAAAACGATCGGGGTGAAAATCGCAAGCGTGAGCCACGGAAGAGTGTTTTGTGCCATGTCGCTTGCCATCAGTCCATCAAAACGAAGATCGAAATCAGAGCCATGATGCCGATGATCATGGCAAAGGCGTAGTGGTAGATATAGCCGGACTGGAAGTGGCGGACGACGCCTGCCACCCAGCCGACCAACCTGGCCGATCCGTTGACCATCAGCCCATCGATCAGCGAACGGTCGCCGATCTTCCAGAAGCTGCCGCCGATCCGGCGGGCGCCACCGGCGATGACCTTCTCATTGAAGGCATCCATGTAGTACTTGTTATCAAGGAGGCGATACAGGAAACCTGCGCGCGCCTTGATTGCCGCCGGAATGGCCGGGTTGACCAGATAGAAGTACCAGGCCGTCACCACCCCCGCCACGGCCAGCCAGAACGGCAGCGTCACGAAGGCGTGCAAGCCATAAGCGGCCCAGCCGTGGAAGTGCTCGGCCAGTTGCGCCATCACCGGATGGACGTCCGACACGAAGATGACGTCATTGAAGAAGTCGCCGAACAGCATCGGCGCCACGGCGATCGCGCCGATGATGACCGACGGGATGGCCAGCAGGATCAGCGGCACCGTCACCACGGCGGGCGACTCGTGCGGCGTGCCGCCATGATACGCGTCATGGCCGTGATCGTCATGCGCGTCGGGATTCTCGTCAAAGCGCTCCTTGCCATGGAACACCAGGAAATACAGACGGAAGGAATAGAACGCGGTGACAAACACGCCGATCAGCACCGCCCAGTAGGCAAAGCCCGCGCCGGGAATGGCGGATGCCTTGGCGGCCTCAATGATGTGCTCTTTGGAATAGAAACCGGACAGGAACGGCGTGCCGATCAAGGAGAGCGAACCAATCAGGAAGGTGATCCAGGTGATCGGCATGTACTTGCGCAAGCCGCCCATGTAGCGGATGTCCTGGTTGTGGTGCATGCCGATGATGACCGAGCCCGCGCCCAGGAACAGCAACGCCTTGAAGAAGGCGTGCGTCATCAGGTGGAACACCGCGATCGAATAGGCCGACGCGCCCAGCGCCACCGTCATATAGCCCAACTGCGACAGGGTGGAATACGCCACCACGCGCTTGACGTCGTTCTGGATGATGCCCAGGAAGCCCATGAACAAGGCGGTGATCGCGCCGATCACAATGACGAAGGACAGCGCCGTGGTGGACAACTCGAACAGCGGCGAGAAACGCGCCACCATAAAAATGCCCGCGGTCACCATGGTTGCCGCGTGAATCAGCGCCGAGATCGGGGTCGGGCCTTCCATCGAGTCAGGCAGCCAGACGTGCAGCGGAAACTGCGCGGACTTGCCCATCGCGCCGATGAACAGGCAGATGCAGGCCACGGTCAGCATCATCCACTCGGTGCCGGGGAAGAGCTGGGCCGCCAGGTTGTCCGATTGTGCAAAGACCTCCGCATAGTTCAGCGTGCCGGCATAGGCGAACAGCAGGCCGATGCCGAGGATGAAGCCGAAGTCACCGACGCGGTTGACCAGGAAGGCCTTCATATTGGCGAAGATGGCCGTCGGGCGCTTGTACCAGAAACCGATCAGCAGATAGGACACCAGGCCGACCGCCTCCCAGCCGAAGAACAGCTGGAGCATGTTGTTCGACATGACCAGCATCAGCATTGAGAACGTGAACAGCGAAATATAGGAGAAGAACCGCTGGTAGCCGGGATCGTCCTTCATGTAGCCGATGGTGTAGATATGAACCATCAGCGACACCGACGTCACCACGACCATCATCATCGCGGTCAGGCTATCCACCAGGAAACCGATTTCAACGTTGATGTTGCCGATCGTGCTCCAGGTGTAGAGAGAACCATTGAAGGTTTCTCCGGCCATCGTGTTCTTCAACACGACCAGCGAACCCAGGGCGGAGATCAGCACGCCGAGGATCGTGATCCAGTGGGCGCCTCTGCGGCTGACCCAGCTTCCGAGAAAGCCTGTACCGAACAGGCCAGCCAGCATGGCCCCAACCAGCGGGGCAAATGCAATGATGAGATAGAGCTTAGGTACGCTCGACATA
Source organism: Pigmentiphaga sp. (assembly GCA_041678365.1). Lineage (GTDB taxonomy): Bacteria > Pseudomonadota > Gammaproteobacteria > Burkholderiales > Burkholderiaceae_B > Pigmentiphaga. The sequence continues at coordinate 4,403 of JBAYOI010000004.1, forward strand.
ACTTTGTATTCTCGCTGCCAGGACCGTCAGCCCTTCAGCCGGTCAAGTTCATCAACATTAATGGTGTTCAGGTTGCGGAACAGCACAACCAGAATCGCCAAACCAATTGCCGCCTCAGCAGCTGCCACGGTCAGGATGAAAAACACGAACACCTGGCCGCCCAAATCACCCATCCAGCTGGAGAAGGCGACGAAATTCATGTTGACCGCGAGCAGCATCAGCTCCAGGGCCATCAGCAAAATAATGATGTTTTTTCTATTCAGGAAAATGCCGACGACGCCGATCGAAAACAGGATGGCGGCCAGCACTAAAAAATGACCCAGCGTCAGCGTCATGGCTGTTCCTCCGGAGATACGCCGTTGGCGGAATTGCGATCGGACACGGCGGGCATCGACACCAGTCGAACCCGGTCGGCACGCTTGACCCGGACCTGATCGGCCGGTCGGGTAACCTTCATATCACCGCGGCGGCGCAAGGTCAGCGCAATCGCGGCAATCATGCCCACCAGCAGCAAGGCGCCGGCCACCTGCACGGCGAACACATATTCGCTGTACATCGCCACGCCAATGGCGCGCGTATTGTTGAAGTCCGCGGCAATCGGGGCCTGCGGCACCGACGGATCCCAATAGGCGCGGGCCAGCACGAAGCTGATTTCCAGCACCATGATCAGGGCCACCAGCGCGCCCAACGGCAGATGTTTCTTGACGTTCAAGCGCAGCGTCTGCCCGTTCACGTCGAGCATCATCACGACGAACAGGAACAGCACCATCACCGCGCCCACATACACCAGCACCAGCAGCAAGGCCAGGAACTCGGCCCGCAGCAGCATCCAGATCATTGAAGCCGTGAAGAAGGTCAGCACCAGGTTCATCGCCGCGGCAACCGGGTTGCGCGCGGTCACCACGCCGCACGCGGCCGCAATGATAATGGCGGCAAAGATATAGAACAAAATGGCAGTCATGGCGTCTTTTACCGATATTTAGCGTCTACGGCGCGGTTGGCGGCGATTTCGTTTTCATAACGATCCCCCACCGCCAACAGCATTTCCTTCGTGAAGTACAGGTCGCCGCGCTTTTCACCGTGATACTCGTGAATGTGGGTCTCAACAATCGAGTCCACCGGACAGCTTTCTTCGCAGAAACCGCAGAAGATGCACTTGGTCAGATCGATGTCGTAGCGGCTGGTCCGGCGGCTGCCATCTTCCCGTTCCTCGGACTCGATGGAAATCGCCACGGCCGGGCAGACCGCCTCGCACAGCTTGCAGGCAATGCAGCGCTCTTCGCCGTTGGGGTAGCGGCGCAGCGCGTGCAGGCCCCGGAAGCGGGGAGACATCGGCGTTTTTTCTTCAGGGTACAGCACCGTGATCTTGCGGGAAAACAAATACTTCCCGGTCAGGCGCATCCCTTTGAGCAACTCGGTCAGCATGAAACTGCTGACAAAATCCTTGATCGCTTGCATGATTAATCCTGCTCGTTAATGGGCTCGCTCAAGGCTCGCATCAGTTCCAAATATTCCACGGCGTCTGCATCCAGATGGCCACCACCAGCAGCCACACCAGCGTGACTGGAATGAAGATCTTCCAGCCCAGGCGCATGATCTGGTCATAGCGATAGCGCGGGAACGACGCACGGAACCATACAAAGCACGAAACCACCAGGAAGGTTTTGACGGCCAGCCAAATCCAGCCCGGCACCCAGGTGAACGGCGCAAAATCCAGCGGTGAGGTCCAGCCGCCGAGGAACATGACCGCCGCCAGGCAGGACAGCAGAATCATGTTGGCGTATTCAGCCAGGAAGAACAGCGCAAAGCCCATGCCCGAATACTCGACCATGTGACCGGCCACGATTTCCGACTCCCCTTCCACCACGTCAAAGGGATGGCGGCAGGTTTCGGCCACGATGGCAATCACGTAGATCACGAACAGCGGCAGCAGCGGCAGCCAGTTCCAGGACAGGAAGGTCAGCCCCTTCTCGGCAAAATAACCGCCCGCCTGCACGTTGACGATGTCCGACAGGTTCAGGCTGCCCGACACCAGCAGCACCGTGACCAGCACGAAGCCGATCGCCAGTTCATAGGAGATCATTTGCGCGGACGCCCGCATCGCGCCGAGGAAGGCGTACTTCGAGTTGGATGCCCAGCCGGCGATGATCACGCCATACACGCCGATCGAGGTGATGGCCAGGATATAGAGCAGACCGGCGTTGACGTCGGCCAGCACCACTTCCGGCTGGAACGGGATCACCGCCCAGGCGGCCAGCGCGGGCATCAGCACCATGGCGGGCGCCACAACATACAGCACCTTGTGCGCGGCGCTCGGTAGAATGACTTCCTTGGTCAGCAGCTTCAGCACGTCCGCAAAAGGCTGGAACAAACCGCGCGGACCGACCCGGTTCGGACCGGTCCGGACGTGCATCCAGCCAATCAGCTTGCGCTCCCAGTACGTCAGGTAAGCCACGCACAGGATGATGGGCAAGGCAATACAAACAATCTTGATCAGAATCCAGACCACGGCCCACAAAGATGGTCCCAGCAACGCGGCACCCTGGGTCTGAAGCATATCGATCCAGCTCATCAGGCACGCTCCACGCTCAGATGTTCAAACGAACCACCCAGGCCGACGGTCGACTCATGGGCAGCAGAAATACGGACCGCGCCATCGGGCACCGAGGCGTCGAGTTTCACGAACAGCTCGATCTGGCCCGCGGACGACGTCACCTTGACCCGATCGCCGTCCGACAAGGACAGGGCCGCCAAGGTGTTGGCGTTGACGCGGGCATCCGGCGTATCCGACGCAGGCGCGGCCTGCAGCGCGGGCGCCCGGCGCACCACCGCATCGGTACGATAGATCGGCACATCCGCCACCCGCTGCAAGCCTTGCGCGGGCGTGCGCGCGGCCGATCCAAGCACCGTGAAACGATTGCTCAAGCGGCTGGCGAAATCCATCGGCAATGCGCTGTCGCGCACGGCTTCCGAGGTATCTTCATCAAAACCGTCCAGATCCAGCAGATTGCCCAATACGCGCAGCACTTTCCACGCGGGACGGGTTTGCGCAAACGGACGCACCGTGCCCTTGAAGCTCTGCGCGCGGCCTTCCGCGTTGACGAAGGTCCCCGAGGTTTCCGTGAACGGCGCGACCGGCAGGATCACGTCCGCCCAGGACTCGGCCGCCGAGCGGAACGCGCTCAAGGCCACAGCAAACTCGGCCTGCTCCAGCACCTGAACCGCTTGCGGACCGTTGTCAGCGTCAAACAGCGGCTCGGCGTGCAGCACGACATAAGCCTTCAGCGGCTGCTTCAACATTTGTTGAGCCGTCAAACCGTTATTGGACGGCACGGCGTCGGCCAGATAGCCGCCCACCGTATTCCCACCCTCGGTCAACACGCCCAGGCGGCCGCCCAGCGTGTCAGCCAGCCACTCGGCATGGCGCGCCAACACCGAAGCGTCCGGGTGCTGCATGGCCAGGTTGCCAAGGAAGACCCCGGCTTTCTCCGTGGACGCCAGCAGCTTGGCCAAGTCGGCCACAGCCGCCGACGGCTGGATCGAGGCAAATTCGGCGGGCACGGTCTGGCCGCGCAACTGATTGACGGCAACCGCCAATTCAACCACGGCGGCGGGCAAGGCCGACGGCGCCACCGTCAGGCGACCGGCCAGCGGCAGCAAGGGGTCATCGGCCGCCACGTCCAGCAGCACCACCCGCTGGCCTGCTTTGGCGGCCTGGCGGAAACGCTGGGCCAGCAAAGGATGGTCCTTGCGCAGGAAGGAACCGATCACAACCACGTGATCCAGCGCAGCCAGCTCGGCAATCAGCATGCCCAGCCACGGGGCGCCGGTCAGGGCCTGGTCCAGCCGGTCATCGGTCTGGCGCAGGCGGAAGTCGATGTTCTCAGAGCCGAGGCCGCGCGTGATCCGCGCCAACAAGGCCAACTCTTCCACGGTGGCGATCGGGGTGGACAAGGCGCCGATCTGATCCGCGCCATGCGCCGCCTTGACCTGCTCCAGGCCTTCGGCAACGCGGGCCAGCGCCTCGGACCAATCGGCCTCGCGCCATTGGCCCTGCTCGTCGCGTAGCAGCGGTACGGAGACACGATCCGCGCTGTTCAGCCCTTCATAGGCAAAACGGTCTTTGTCGGAGATCCAGCACTCGTTGACGGCCTCGTTCTCATTCGGCACCACGCGCATGACGCGGTCATTCTTGACCTGCACAATGATGTTCGCACCGACGCCGTCATGCGGGCTGACCGATTTGCGCCGTGCAAGCTCCCAGGTACGGGCCGAATAGCGGAACGGCTTCGAGGTCAGCGCGCCCACCGGGCAGATGTCGATCATATTGCCGGACAGTTCCGACTCGACTGCGCGGCCGACGAAGTTGGTGATTTCCGCGTGCTCGCCGCGGTTCAGCATACCCAGTTCCATCACACCGGCGATTTCCTGGCCGAAGCGGACGCAGCGCGTGCACTGGATGCAACGCTCCATCTCCGCCGCGGACACCAGCGGCCCGAGATTCTTGTGGAACACGACGCGCTTTTCTTCCTGATAGCGCGAGTCGTCTCCGCCATAGCCCACCGCCAGATCCTGGAGCTGGCACTCGCCGCCCTGATCGCAAATCGGGCAATCGAGCGGGTGGTTGATCAGCAAGAACTCCATCACGGCTTTCTGTGCCGCGATCGCTTTCGGAGAGTTGGTCCTGACAATCATGCCGCTGCTGACAGGCGTGGCACAGGCGGGCAGGGCTTTCGGCGCCTTTTCAACGTCGACCAGACACATGCGGCAGTTTGCCGCGATCGACAGCTTTTTGTGATAGCAGAAATGCGGCACATAGAGGCCCACTTTCTGGGCCGCATGCATCACCATGCTGCCCTCTGGCACCTCCACGGTCTTGCCGTCGATCGTAAGTTCAACCATCTTTATTCCATCTTTCCCGAACCAGTCGGGTCTCAATCGATTTAACTTCTTGATCCAATCACCAGCCGGGTCCGCTTATCGGTAAACCGGCACCACGCACTGCTTGTGCTCGATGTGGTGGGCGAACTCGTCACGGAAGTGCTTGACGAAGCTCTGGACCGGCATCGCCGCGGCATCGCCGAGTGCGCAAATGGTGCGTCCCATGATGTTGCCCGCCACATCGTCAAGCAGGTCCAGGTCTTCCGGCCTGCCCTGCCCGTTCTCAATGCGGTTGATGACGCGGTAGAGCCAGCCCGTGCCTTCGCGGCAAGGGGTGCACTGGCCACAGCTTTCCTCATAATAGAAGTAGGACAGGCGCAGCAAGGATTTGACCATGCAGCGGGTCTCGTCCATCACAATGACCGCGCCCGAGCCGAGCATCGAGCCGGCCTTCGAGATCGAGTCATAGTCCATCGTGCAGCCCATCATCAGCTCGGCGGGCAGCACCGGCGCGCTCGATCCGCCGGGGATCACCGCCTTCAACTTGCGGCCGCCGCGCACTCCGCCCGCCAGTTCAAGCAGTTCGGGGAACGGCGTGCCCATCGGCACTTCAAAGTTGCCCGGACGCTCGACGTCGCCGGACACCGAAAACAGCTTGGTGCCGCCATTGTTCGGCTTGCCCACTTCCAGGTAGGCCTGGCCGCCATGGCGAATGATCCACGGCACGGCCGCGAAGGTTTCCGTATTGTTGATGGTGGTCGGCTTGCCATACAAGCCGAAGCTGGCCGGAAACGGCGGCTTGAAGCGCGGCTGGCCTTTCTTGCCTTCGAGCGATTCGAGCAAGGCGGTTTCTTCACCGCAGATATAGGCGCCGTAGCCGTGGAAGGCATGCAGCTGGAAATTGAAGCCGGAACCGAAGATGTTGTCGCCGAGGAAACCGGCGGCGCGCGCCTCTTCCAGCGCTTCTTCAAAGCGTTGGTAGACCTCGAAGATCTCGCCGTGAATGTAGTTGTAGCCGACGCTGATGCCCATCGCGTACGCGGCGATGGCCATCCCTTCGATCACGATGTGCGGGTTGTAGCGCAGGATGTCGCGGTCTTTGAAAGTGCCGGGCTCGCCCTCGTCGGAGTTGCAGACCAGGTATTTCTGGCCGGGGAAGCTGCGGGGCATGAAGCTCCACTTGAGCCCGGTCGGGAAACCCGCGCCGCCGCGGCCGCGCAGTCCCGAGGTCTTGACCTCGGCAATCACGTCTTCCTGCGTCATGCCGGTGGTGAGAATCTTGCGCAGCGCTTCATAGCCGCCGCGCGCCACGTAGTCTTTCAGCCCCCAGTTGCTGCCATCAACACCCGCCATGATCTGCGGCTGGATGTGACGACCGTGCAGGCCGGTGGACAGCGTCAGTCCGGTATCACTCATTTCTGTTCTCCGGCATCGGCTTGGCCCTTCAACTCATCGAGCAGGGCCTCCAGGCGCGGCTCATCCATCTGCACGCACATACGGTGGTTGTTGACCAGCATGACCGGCGCATCGCCGCACGCGCCCATGCACTCCCCTTCCTGCAGGGAGAACTGACCGTCCGCCGTGGTTTCGCGGTAATTGATCCCGAGCTTGCGCTTCAGGTAGTCACCGGCCTTGACGCCATCGCGCAGGGCACAGGGCAAGTTGGTGCAGACCGTCAGCTTGAATCGGCCTTGCGGCTGCAAGTTGTACATATTGTAGAAAGTCGCGACTTCCTGCACCGCAATCGGCGCCATGTCCAGATAGTTCGCGATTTCTTCCATCACCTCGGTCGAGAGCCAGCCCAGTTCTTCCTGGGCAATGGCCAGCGACGCCATGGTGGCGGACTGTTTCTGATCATCCGGGAACTTGCTCAGTTCACGGTCGATCTTTTTGTAGGCCTGTTCGGAAAGCAGCATAGTGATATCCGGTGTTGACACGTGGTCGTTGCTCAGCGATCGATTTCGCCGAACACGATGTCCAGCGTACCGATGATCGTCACTGCATCCGCGATCATGTGACCGCGAGACAGTTCGTCGAGGGCTTGCAAGTGGTTGAAGCCCGGCGCGCGGATCTTGAGGCGGTAGGGCTTGTTTGCCCCATCCGACACCAGGTAGATCCCGAACTCTCCTTTCGGATGCTCGACCGCGGTGAACACTTCACCTGGCGGAACGTGAAAACCTTCAGAGAACAACTTGAAGTGGTGAATCAGCTCTTCCATGCTGGACTTCATGCCAGTACGGGGAGGCGGCGTAATCTTGTGATTGTCAGCCATGACCGGGCCGGGATTGTTCCGCAGCCATTCGATGCATTGCTTGATGATGCGGTTTGACTGGCGCATCTCTTCAATCCGGACCAGGTAGCGGTCATAGCAATCGCCATTGGTACCGACCGGGATGTCGAAGTCCATCAAGTCATAGACTTCATAGGGCTGGACCTTGCGCAGGTCCCACTCCACGCCCGAGCCGCGCAGCATCGGGCCGGTAAAGCCGAGCGCCATCGCCCGCTCCGGGGACACCACGCCGACGTCGACCAGACGCTGTTTCCAGATCCGGTTGTCCGTCAGCAGCGTTTCGTACTCATCAACGTAGCCGGGGAAACGGTTCGTGAACGACTCGATGAAGTCCAGCATGGAACCCGAACGGTCATCGTTGAGCTTGGCGATTTCTTTGGCCGAGCGCACGCGGCTTTCCTTGAACTGCGGCATGGTTTCCGGCAGGTCACGGTAAACGCCGCCGGGACGGTAGTAGGCGGCGTGCATGCGCGCGCCGGACACGGCCTCGTAGCAGTCCATCAGGTCTTCTCGTTCGCGGAAGGCGTAGAGGAAGACCGCCATGGCGCCAACGTCAAGGGCGTGCGAGCCAAGCGACATCAAGTGGTTCAGGATCCGCGTGATCTCGTCGAACATGACGCGGATGTATTGCGCGCGCAGCGGCACTTCCAGGCCCAGCAGCTTCTCGATGGCCATGACATAGGCGTGCTCGTTGCACATCATCGAGACGTAGTCCAGTCGGTCCATGTAAGGCACGGACTGCAGGAAGGTCTTGTGCTCGGCCAGTTTTTCCGTGGCGCGGTGCAGCAGGCCGATATGGGGGTCGGCGCGCTGAATGACTTCGCCGTCCAGCTCCAGCACCAGCCGCAGCACGCCGTGCGCGGCCGGGTGCTGGGGACCGAAGTTCAGCGTGTAATTTTTGATCTCTGCCATGATTAACGTCCTAGACCGTAGCCATCCTCGCGGATGACACGCGGCGTGACTTCGCGCGGCTCAATCGTGACGGGTTGATAAATCACGCGCTTTTGGGTTTCGTCGTAACGCATTTCAACATAGCCGCTGAGCGGGAAGTCTTTGCGGAAGGGGTGGCCGATGAAGCCATAGTCCGTCAGGATGCGGCGCAGGTCCGGGTGGCCGTCGAACAGGATGCCATACAGGTCAAAGGCCTCGCGCTCATACCAGTTGGCGGCGGGCCAGACCGGATCGACCGACGGCAGGACGGGGAAATCATCATCCGGAACGAACACCCTGACCCGCAAGCGCCAGTTGTGCGTCAACGAGGTCAGGTGCAGCACCACGGCGAAGCGCTTGGATTCGCGCACTTCATCGCCATAGCTGAGGTAATCCATGCCGCACAAGTCAATCATGCTTTCAAAACGCAGATCGGCCTGGTCCCGCAGGGTCTTGCAGATATTCAGATAGTGGGCCGCGGGCACCTCGAGCGTTACTTCGCCCAGGGCGGTGATCAGGCGAACCTCGTCGCCGAAAGCACTTTGCAGCCGTTGTTGCAGGGTTTCAAGCTTAGTCATTGAGTCTTCGTGGTCCGAAAAAGTGCCACGCCGAGCGATGCGTCAGGGTGCACAACATAAAAAGACCGATCTCGCACCATATCGCGGCTTACCGGGCGATCGTGTTGGTCCGGCGAATCTTGTTCTGAAGCTGGATCAAGCCATACATCAGCGCTTCCGCCGTAGGCGGACAGCCTGGCACGTAAATGTCAACCGGGACGATCCGGTCACAACCCCGCACGACCGAATAAGAATAGTGGTAATACCCGCCACCATTGGCACAGGATCCCATTGAGACCACCCAGCGCGGCTCGGGCATCTGCTCATAGACCTTCCGCAGCGCCGGCGCCATTTTGTTGCACAAGGTGCCCGCCACGATCATCACGTCGGATTGGCGGGGGCTCGGGCGAAAGATGATGCCGAAGCGGTCCATGTCGTAGCGGGCGGCCCCCGCGTGCATCATTTCCACGGCGCAACAGGCCAGGCCGAAAGTCATGGGCCACAGGGAACCTGTTTTTGCCCAGTTCAGCACCTTGTCCGCGGTGGTGGTGATGAAGCCTTGATTGAGAACGCCATCATTAGCCATGTTTGTATCCGTATAACCTGTTTGCTCAGACCATCATTCCCAATCCAACGCGCCCTTTTTCCACTCGTAGAGGAAGCCCACGACGAGGATGGCCAGAAAGACCAGGACGGTGAAGAACCCCAGCAGGCCCACTTCGCTGTTGGCCATCGCCCAAGGGAACAGGAAGGCGATTTCGAGGTCGAAAAGAATAAAAAGAATGGCAACAAGGTAATAGCGCACGTCAAATTTCATGCGCGCGTCTTCGAACGCTTCGAAGCCACATTCATAGGGGGAGAGCTTTTCAGCGTTCGGATTGCGCGGTCCGAGCACCGATCCCATCAACATCAATCCAAAACCCAGCGCGCTACCCACGAGAATGAATAGCAGTACAGGAAGGTAACTCTCGATACTCATCAGGAAACCTGTTGGCAAGACGTATTGGCACGTCGTTTGGCATCAGACCGGCAAGCCCCAGGCGGTACAAGATGCCGATGCACCACGCGATGAAGCGATAGAGGCTATAGATGACGCGGTCCTGTAAAACCTGGGAACCAGGAAAGACCAGCGCCTCTATCCATGCAAAACAAGAAAAGCCAGCGGTGAAGGCACTGCTTCAACACGCGTTTTCTAGTCCGACCACGAGTATAGCGCAAACCCTGACTTCTCTCTAACTGAAACAGCATGTAATCAGAGGCTTTCAGCGTTCATTTGACGATAAAATTTTTTAATGTTGAGTCAACCCGCTGCACGATCTCTTCCATCGACCCCGCATTTTTTGCAGTGGCGCTGACGGTTTCCGTATTGGCCGCCGCCCGCTGCGCGACTGCATCCACGCGTTCGGTCAGGTCGAGGTTGCGCTCGGACTGTTGCAGGATTGCACCTTGCATGGTCTCGATCGCGCACACCACCTCCTGCGAACTCTTGTCCAGTTCCCGCAGATAAACCCCCGATTTCTCCGTTGCGCCGCGCCCCTGCATGACCGCCTCCACCACCTGCTCCATGGACGCCACGGCCGCCGCCGTGCCCTGCGCGATCAGATCAATGGTTTGCGAGATCTGCCGACTCGACACTTCGGTGCGCTGCGCGAGCTTTCTGACCTCTTCGGCCACCACGGCGAAGCCGCGCCCCTCCTCTCCCGCGCGCGCGGCCTCAATCGCCGCGTTCAAGGACAGCAGATTGGTTTGACCCGCAATATCGGAGATCAGTTTCGAGACCGTCTGGATCGATTCGCCCTGCCTGCCCAGCTCGGCGATGGTAGCGCCCGCCGCCTGGATCCGGCGGGAAACATCGTCCATGACCTGCAACGCCTCCTCAATCAGGCTTCCGCCCGAGGCCGAAGCCCGGCAGGCGGAATCCGCCACACCACGAGCCTGATCGACGGCCCCCTGCACCGCTTCCATCGACGCTGACGAAACCGCCACGCTTTCCTTGATCAGCGATGCTTGCTCCGACTGCTGCACGGAACTGTGCGCCACGCCGTTGGCCGCCAGCGCAACCTCGGCACTGATGGCATTCATTGCCGAAGACAGAGTCAGCACCTCATTCAGCGCTTCCCGGATCCGTTGCAGCAAGGCCTCGAAGTCGGCCGAGGTTTGCGCCAGCTCGTTCGAGCCCGGTATCGGCGCCCGGCCGCTGAAATTCAGCGAACCCGCCACCTCCTTCATGCGCAAACGGATCTGATCGATCTGGCGCGCGATCCGGGTCGCCATCGATATCGCCCACAGCAACAGCAGCACGACGGCCAGACCGCCCCCGATCAGCAGCAGAAAACGCAATCCGTCAATTTGCCCGGTCAGGTTGGAAACACGGTCGGAAACGCTGCCCTCAATGGCGGACGCGAGATGCTGCATGGCCAGACTGGCCTGCGTGGACGAGCCCTCCTGCGCGCCATACGTCATTTGGTATTTCAACAGGAGAAAACGCGCCGCGGCCTCATCCTTCGCATCCGCCATCTCGTAGAGCAAAGCCCCCAAGGCCTGGGCCTGTGCTTGCCATCCGAGGTAGACCTCATCAAAGGCGGTCAGCGCCTCGCGCGCCGCCGCGCCGAACTCGCGTTCGGTCAATCGCTGCCGGTTTTCATCCAGACGCGCCCATACGCGATCCGTGGTCTGCGCAATCCGTTTCCACTCATTCTGCGCTTCCAGCGAAAATTCATCGGCCCATTGCAGCGGCTCGAGCGCATACCGCGCGATCAGGGCCTGCCCTTCCCGCATATTGCCGAGCTCCAGCAAGGCGGGCAGCTGATCCTGGGAAAAGACGTGAACCACGCCGCCCAATCTGGCCAATTGTGCAAACGCCAACGCAATCGTCAAACTCAACACACTGATTGCGACCACCCCAAACACATACAATTGCGTTCGTATTTTCATGACACCCTGATGTAACGGTACAAGCTGAAACAACAACGGCGAAACCCCATGGAGGTCTCGCCGCGTGTAAGTACTTGGATGAATTAGACCGCTTTTTATCAGCCGTTACATGAAGATTTGATGACGGCGCCCGCTAACGCTACGCCTCCAGATGCAGGCTTTTCAGTGTCTCTTCCATTGGCACGGCGTACTGCTCGACAAGGTCGGCAATGGCCGCCACATCATTGAGGCAGACCCGCGTCAACCGCGAAGCGGGCGGCTCGATGTCCGAGGCGAGCGCGCAAATGGACGGATCGTCAGGGAACATCCAGGGTTTCTGGTTGTCCTGCCGATGGATTTCAATTTTTGCATGGCCATCGCGCTTGAAGCCCTCGACCAGGATGAAATCCGTGGCCGAAAACTTGGGCAGCAGCTCCGGCAGCCCCGGTTCAGGCTGCCCTCGCAATTCATGCATCAGCGCCCAACGGCTGTCTGAAACAATCATGACTTCCGTGGCGCCCGCCACCCGGTGCTCGAAAGAGTCCTTGCCCGGCCGATCAATGTCAAATTTGTGATGCGCGTGCTTCAGCGTGGAGACGTGATAGCCGCGCGCCAGCAGTTCGGGAATCAGGCGCGTGAGCAAGGTTGTCTTGCCCGCGCCGCTCCAGCCGGCAAACCCCATGACCCGCGCCATTAAATCAACCCGTCAAAAAGCATGACATCCACCGGCTCACCGGCGCCAACACTCTGCTGCTCATGGCCCAGCACGATCAGGCAGTTGGCCTGGCTCATGCTGCGCAAGACCCCCGACCCCTGGGCTCCGGTGAGGCTGACCGCCCACTCGCCCGCAGCGTCCGGCGCAAGCGTCCCGCGCTGGAACTCCGTGCGGCCCGCCCTTTTGCGTATCGGCATCGTGGTCTTGACGCGCATCAGCGGCAGCCGCTCTCCCACACTGCCCGCCTTCTTCATCAGGGCTTCGCGCACGAAGGCGTAGAAGGTCACCATGACCGCCACCGGATTGCCGGGCAGGCCAAACAGCAAAGCGGTATTCCCATTCTTGCGGGACTGAAGTCGCCCGATCGCCATCGGGCGGCCAGGACGCATCGCAATGCGCCAAAACAGCACTTCCCCCAGCTCGGCCACTATTTGTTTGGTGTAGTCCGCTTCACCCACCGACACGCCGCCCGAGGTGATGACCACGTCCGCCTGCGCCGCCGCCCGCTCGAAGGCGTCGGTCAACGAAGCACGGTTGTCCTTGACCACCCCGAGGTCCATCAACTGCACGTCAAGCTGCGACAGCATCCCCCACAAGGTGTAGCGGTTACTATCAAACACACAGCCGTCATCGAGCGTCTCGCCGATCGAACGCAACTCATTGCCGGTGGAGAAAAACGCCACGCGCAAGGGCCGATACACGGTGACCTCGGCCTTGCCCAGCGACGCCATCAAGCCCAGATCCGCCGGACGAATCCGGCGGCCGCAGTGTAAGGCCACTTCTCCCCGCGCCAGGTCTTCGCCCGCCAGGCGGCGGTTGTCGCCGGCCTTGACCACGCCTGCCGGGATCACGATCTGATTGCCGTCAAGTTGAACGAACTCCTGGGGAATCACGGTATCAAGATCAGCGGGCATGATGGCGCCGGTCATGATCCGGACGCATTGCCCCGCCTCAATGGCGGACAGCACGCCGTCGCCGGCAAAGCCCGCGCCCGCCACGCTGAAACGGGTATCCCCGTCCGCATTCAGCTCCGCGCCGCGAAACGCATAGCCATCCATGGCCGAATTGTCATGAGACGGCACATTGATGGTGGACACGACGTCTTCCGCCAGCACCCGCCCCAAGGCGCTGCGCAGCGGCAGCTTTTCCTGCTCGGTGATCGGCTCGACCAGGGCGTCGATGAAGGCCCGAGCCTGCTCGACCGGCAAGGCCTGCGGATCATAGCCGCTGAGGCAGGAAGAGATCTCATCCAGGGAACGAACCGAAGCAGTCTGACTCATAGGCCTTGCAACTCCTCAAGCGTATTGGCGCCCGCAAACGCGGAAGCGTCCTCAAAAACCACCTCGACCACCCGATGCCGGGCGGTCCAGCGATCAATCTTGCGGCCGCCTTCCTGCATGTAAGCAATCAGGCTGCTCAGCAAGTCCGCCTTCAACAGGCAGAACACCGGCTGCGTCCGGGTTTGGCCGTCCTCAACCGTGGCCACCACGGCAATGTCCGCTTGCTCCCGCTCCAGCGCCGCCGCCAGGCGCGCCGCCAGATCATCGGGAAAGCGGGGCGTGTCACAGGGAACTGTAAGCAGGTAATCGGTTTCACAGCGCTCCAGGCAGACGGCAAAGCCCGCCAGCGGTCCGGAAAAATCCTGCGTATTGTCCGGCCAGACCGGCACCCCCATGGATTCATAGGCGGCCAGATTCCGATTGGCGTTGATCATCATCTCGCCGACCTGCGGCCCCAGGCGCAGCAAGGCATGCATCGCCAATGGCGCGCTGCGCCAGGTCTGCAGGCCCTTGTCCACGCCGCCCATCCGCTGTCCACGGCCACCGGCCAGGACTGCTCCCGTTATGTTGTGCTTTTCAATCATGCGCAAAGTATAGTCGAGTAAGCCCTGCATTTCCCCGCTGCTTTTCGGCATGCGCGCCGCTTCGGAACGGCGTTATTTCGCGGCGCAAAGCACCCGTTCGGACCAGGGGGATTCGGCAGGAAAACAAGGCCCGTCTGCTATCATGGTTGCAAACGGCCTCTCCGGCCCCAGCTATGTTATCAATTTCATAAGCGGACCCCTTTCCATGGTCGCCAAAGACACCTTATTGCAACATCTCAGCAGCGTCGTTGACCCCAATACCGGCGTTGATTTCGTCAGCGGCAAAGCCGTGAAAAACCTGGATATCCAAGACGGCAACGTGTCCTTTGACATCGAGCTCGGCTACCCCGCCAAAAGCCAGCACGCCGCCTTGCGGCAGGCCCTGATCAGCGCCGCCAAGCAAACCCCGGGGGTCAGCAACGTCTCGGTCAACCTCCAGACCCGGATCAAGGCCCACGCCGTCCAGCGCGGCGTCGCGCTGATGCCGAACGTCAAGAACATCGTGGCCGTGGCGTCGGGCAAGGGCGGCGTCGGCAAAAGCACCACCACCGTCAACCTGGCCCTGGCCCTCGCGGCGGAAGGCGCGCGCGTCGGCATTCTTGATGCCGACATCTACGGCCCCAGCCAACCCACGATGATGGGTGTCAACGCCCGCCCTGAAAGCGACGACGGCAAAACCATGGAGCCGCTGGAGAACTATGGCGTCCAAGTCATGTCCATCGGCTTCCTGGTCAACACAGACGAAGCCATGGTCTGGCGCGGTCCGATGGCCGTGCAGGCGCTTGAGCAATTATTGCGGCAAACCAACTGGCAAGACCTGGACTACCTGGTGGTGGACATGCCGCCCGGCACCGGCGACATCCAGTTGACGCTGAGCCAGCGCGTCCCGATGACCGGCGCCGTGATCGTCACCACGCCGCAGGACATTGCGCTGATCGACGCCCGCAAAGGCATCACCATGTTTGACAAGGTCGGCGTGCCAATCCTGGGCCTGGTCGAAAACATGGCCGTGCACCTTTGCAGCCAGTGCGGCCACGCGGAACACATTTTCGGCGAAGGCGGCGGCCAGCGCATGGCGGCGGAAAAAGATATCCCGTATCTGGGCGCGTTGCCGCTGGACATCCGCATTCGCACCCAGGCCGACGCCGGCCAGCCAACGGTGGTGGTGGATCCGGACGGCGAACTGGCCCAGCACTACAAGGCCATCGCCCGCCAAGTCGCCATCGCGGTCGCCAACAAGAACAAGGATTATTCATCCAAGTTCCCGACCATCACCATCAGCAAGGACTCCTGAGCCCCGCTCACCCCCACACTTATGCAAGCGCACACCTTCCAAGTCTCCGTTGTGATGCAAAAGGCCCGGGTCACCGGCCCGATGAGCCGCTGGCAGACGTGGCAGTGGCGGCTTGACCGCGTCATCGCCCACGACCCTGGCCATGGCACGGCGCCGCAGCGCCTGCACCAGGACGAAGACCTGGCGCTGTGGCTGTTTCCGGGATTCACCGTCGAGCTGCATCGCGACGACGCCGAGGGCTACTACCTGAACGCCACCTCGGAAGTCTCCTGTTGGTTCGTCATGTGGCGCATGACCGACCATCCTTCCGGCGAACCGATAGCGCAGCCGCAACTGGTCAGCCTCAGCTACCACATGGCGGGCCGCCTGCTGGACGCCCAGGAAAGCCTTGAATCCGCGCCGGTCACCCCGGAAATCAAGCGGATCCTGCTTGAATTCGCTGAAGAGCATTACCAGATCGAGCCCAAGAAACGCCAGCGCCCCGCCAGCTTCCGGGGCTTGCAGGATCGCTTTGGCAACCCGGTCAAGGTCAGCACCAGCAAACCGAGAAAGGGATCGCAATGAGCACCTCCGATGCCCCCAGCGCCTTTCTGAGCCGGTGGTCCCGCCTGAAGCGGCAATCCCGCCAGGAAGAGATCCCCGAGACTCTGGATGCGCCCGAACCGCAAGAGGAGGCGCAAACGCCTGCGGCAATCGCTGAAGCGGCCGAGCCCGCCCCAACGGAAGACAGCACGCCGCCACCCTCCCTGGAAGACGTTGATGCCTTGACCTTCCAATCGGACTACCAGCCTTTCTTGAAGGCCAATGTGTCGCCGGACGTCAAGAACGCAGCGATGAAAAAACTCTTTTTTTCAGATCCGCATTTCAACACCATGGATGGCCTTGATACCTATATCGAGGACTACAACGCCACCCACCGGCCGCTGCCGCTTTCCATCATCAAGAAGCTGGCCTCGTCCAAAGCCTTGTCCTTGTTCGACACGGACCCGGACGAGGAAACCGCGGCTGACGCTGAAACCCCGGACAGCACAACCGCATCTCCGCCGTGCGCCGCGTCCAACACGCCCGCTCTACCAACGCAAGCGTCCAAACCCGCCACGTCTGACCCGGCAAGCCGCAGCCATTCAACGCAAGCCGCTGCCGACACCGATCAACCCGATTCGTCCCCGAAACGAGTCTGACCTCTGGGTCCATGCGCCATGTCAAAAACGCTGATTTGCAACTGCAATGGCACAATGCCATTGGATGCCGAAGCACTGGCTTCGGTCCTCGGACCTGTTGAGGCGGGCCATCAACTGCTGTGCCGCCATGAGGCCAACGCGTTCCAACGCGCGATCAAGACCGGCGAGCCGGTCGTGGTGGCCTGTACGCAAGAGCAGCGCTTGTTTACCGAACTGGCCGAAGCCACCGAGGGCGCGAGCTCTCCCATCACGTTCGTCAACATCCGGGAAACCGGCGGCTGGAGCCGTTCGGCAAAACAAGCCATGCCGAAAATCGCCGCGCTGGTGGCGGCCGCCCGCCTGCCTGATCCGGACCCGGTGCCAACGGTCACCTACAAGAGCGCCGGACGCGTACTGATCATCGGACAGGCCGACGAAGCGGAGCGCGTGGCCAATCTGCTGAACGACGTCATGGAGCCCACCCTCTTCGTTCGCGGCCCTGGCCAGCACGGCCTCCAGCAAACGCGCCGCCACCCCGTCCTCGGGGGGAAACTGCAAACCCTGGACGGCTGGCTCGGCAACTTCACACTGACCTGGTCTCAGACGAATCCGATCGACCTTGACCTGTGCACACGCTGCAACGCCTGTGTCACCGCCTGTCCGGAGCAAGCCATCGGCCTGGACTACCAGATCGACCTCAGCCGCTGCGCCAGTCATCGCGATTGTGTCAAAGCCTGTATGACCGCTGGCGCGATCGATTTTGATCGAAGCGCCAGCCTGGAGTCGGAATCCTTCGACGTCGTGATAGACCTGGACCCGACGCCCAAGTTCACCCAGCACGCCAAGCCGCAAGGCTATTTCCACTGGGATGGCCGGGATCTGTCCGTGCTGGTCAGCATCCGCAACCTGGTGGGCGAGTTCGAGAAGCCGAAGTTTTTCGATTACAAGGCCAAGCTCTGCGCGCACAGCCGCAACGGCAAGGTCGGCTGCAACGCCTGCGTGGAGGTTTGCTCGGCCCTGGCTATCTCCAGCAACGTCAACAAGCAGCAGATCGTGGTCAACCCCAATCTGTGCGTGGGCTGCGGCGCCTGCACCACGGTCTGCCCAAGCGGTGCAATCAGCTACGCCTACCCGAACGTCAACTACCAGGGAAGCCGACTGCGCACCTTGCTCAGCACCTATGAAGCCGCGGGTGGCCAGCGTCCGGTTCTGCTGTTCCACAGCATGGCCGAAGGGCAGACGCTGCTTGAGTCACTCGGCCGCGCGGCGCAGCTGGGCCAACTGGACGGCGTGCCCGCCCAGGTCATTCCGGTTCCCGCCTGGCATATTGCCAGTCTCGGCCTGGACGTCTGGCTCAGCGCCATCGCTTACGGCGCAAGCCAGGTGCTGATTCTCGGCACCGGCGACGAAGCCCCGCAATACCTTGACGCCTTGAATGCCCAGATCAACACGGCGCAACGCATTCTTGAGGGCCTGGGTTATACCGGCACCCGGATCCGTCTGCTAGAGGCAAGCCAGCCTGAACAGCTTGACGCGCTGCTGCAAGACACCCTTGCCGACCTGCCCCGCCCGCTCAGCCGCCCCGCCCGCTTCAGCCTGTTCCAGGAGAAGCGGAGCACGCTCGACATCGCCCTCGACACCTTGATCAGTCAAGCTATCAGCGTGCCCGACGTCATTGAGCTGCCAGCGGGCCAGCCAGGACAGTCTTCGCCGCTCGGCGGCGTGATCGTCAATCAGGAAACCTGTACGCTGTGCATGAGCTGCGTCAGCGCTTGCCCGGCCAGCGCGTTGAGCGACAACACCGAGCTGCCGCAACTGCGCTTTACGGAACGCAACTGCGTCCAGTGCGGCCTGTGCGAAACCACCTGTCCTGAATCCGCCATCACGCTGGCGCCGCGCCTGCTGACCGGGCCGGAGCGCAAGCAAACCGTCGTGCTGCATGAAGCCCAGCCCTTCCACTGCATCCGGTGCAACACGCCTTTCGGCACGCAAAAAGCCATTGAAAACATGATGCTGAAGCTGAGCGGCCATGCCCTGTTCCAGGGGCAGGCGCTGGAACGCCTGAAGATGTGTGGCGATTGCCGCGTCATTGACTTGTACTCCACCGAAAACGAGCAAAAGATCACCGACCTATGAGCCAATCCATTCCCCTGAACCAGATCAGCCCCAAGCACTTCGATGAAGAAACCGCCCGGGCCGATATCTATGGTTTGCTGGCCGCCCTGTTCTATGCGCCTCCTTCGGCTGAGCTGTTGGCCCAGATCCAGCAATCGCCGACCCAACCGACCGAGGAAGCCGCGTTCCTGCCGCTCAGCTGGGGCGATCTGCAAGAATGCGCCCGCAGCTTGACCCTGGCTGAAGTGCAGGATGAGTTCAACGCGCTTTTTTCCGGCATCGGCAAGCCCGAAGTCCTGCTGTTCGGTTCCCATTACCTGGCGGGCTTTCTGAATGAAAAGCCGCTGGTGCAGTTGCGGACCGACCTGAACCGGCTGGGCCTGGAACGCGATCCCGCACTTCCCGAAACCGAAGACCACATCTCCTACCTCTGCGAAGTGATGCGCTACCTGATTGCCGGCGACGACGTCGGCGTGGCGAATCTGACGGAGCAACAACAGTTCTTCTCGGTGCACCTGCTGCCCTGGGTCCGCGTGATGTGCGAAACCCTGGCCGCGCACCCCCGGGCGCACTTCTACGCTCAGGCCGCGCATTTTGCGCGCGCTTTTTTCGACGTGGAAAGCCAAGCCTTCGACATGATGGCGTAAGGAGATGGGCCGCGAGCGCGAATCGCCTCGCCAAGCGCCGATCCAGCCAGGGTTTTTCCTAGGAATTCCTGCTATTTTACCGACAGCATTGTTTGCCCTTTTCTTCTGATCAGGGTTACAGTTATGCAAACGCTTTCATAGATGCGCATTGCGCCGCTTGATATGCAATGATCTTCATATATGAGCCGGTTATCAGGAGCCACTCATGGACAATAAACCCCACTCAACTTCTCGCCGCGGCTTTTTTACCGGGGCTGCCGCCGTTAGCGCGGTAGCTGTCGGCGCCGCCGTCTTGCCGCAACGCCAGGCTGAAACGGAAAGTGCTTCAGCGCAAACCGGCCAAAAGAAAAAAGGCTATCAGCTTTCCGAGCACGTGAAGCGCTACTACCAAACCACGCAAGTCTAATTGGAGCGAAGAATGTTGCTGACCAAAAAAACCAGTGGTGTTGAACGCGCCACCGACTCGGCTTTCGTGAACAGCCTGCGCCGCGGCATCTCTCATGCTTTGCCCACCATGGACCGCCGGACTTTCCTGCGCCGTTCCGGCCTGGGCGTGGGCGCCGGCATTGCCGCCACCCAACTTGGGCTGGTGCGCAAAGCCAGCGCCGCTGACGGCAAGATTGCCGTGGGCAACACCAAAATTGAAGTCCGCCGCACCGTCTGTACGCACTGTTCCGTCGGCTGCGCCTCGGACGCCATTGTTGAAAATGGCGTCTGGGTCCGGCAGGAACCGGTGTTCGACTCGCCCATCAACCTCGGTGCGCACTGCGCCAAAGGCGCGGCCTTGCGTGAACACGGCCATGGCGAATACCGCCTGCGCTACCCGATGCGCCTGGTCAATGGCAAGTACGAACGCATCACCTGGGACCAGGCCTATGAGGCCATCGCCAGCCGGATGATGAAGCTGCGCGAAGAAAGCGGTCCGGACTCCGTTTACGTCATCGGCTCGTCCAAGCACAACAACGAGCAGGCCTATCTGCTGCGCAAGTTCATGAGCTTCTGGGGCTCGAACAACTGCGACCACCAGGCCCGGATCTGTCACTCCACCACCGTGGCCGGCGTGGCAAACACCTGGGGCTACGGCGCCATGACCAACTCGTACAACGACATGCAGAACTCGAAAGCTGCGTTGTACATCGGCTCCAACGCCGCCGAAGCGCACCCGGTCTCCATGCTGCATCTGCTGCATGCCCGTGAAAACGGCTGCAAGGTCATTGTGGCGGACCCGCGCTTCACGCGCACCGCCGCCAAGGCCGATCACTACATCCGTTTCCGCTCCGGCACGGACGTCCCAGTCCTGTTCGGCATTGCTTACCACATCTTCAAGAACGGCTGGGAAGACAAGCGCTACATTCATGATCGCGTGTACGGCATGGAAGCCGTCCGCGAAGACATCATGAGCAAGTGGACGCCGGAGAAGGTGGAAGAAGCCTGCGGCGTCAAGGAAGAAGACCTCTACCAAGCCGCCTATACGCTGGCCCACAACCGTCCCAGCACCATCGTCTGGTGCATGGGCCAGACCCAGCACAGCATCGGCAACGCCATGGTTCGCGCCTCCTGTATTTTGCAGCTGGCGCTCGGCAACGTCGGCAAATCGGGCGGCGGCGCCAACATCTTCCGCGGCCACGATAACGTGCAAGGCGCCACCGACATCGGCCCCAACCCGGATTCGCTGCCAGGCTATTACGGCCTGGCCGAAGGTTCATGGCGTCACTTCGCCAACACCTGGGGCGTGGACTATGAGTGGATCAAGTCGCGCTACGCCTCCCCCAGCCTGATGAGCAAGAACGGCATCACCGTGTCGCGCTGGATTGACGGCGTCCTTGAAGACGGCGGCAACATTGATCAGCCCTCGAAGATCCGCGCCGTCTTCTACTGGGGCCACGCGCCCAACTCCCAGACGCGCGGTCTGGAAATGAAGCGCGCGATGGACAAGCTGGACCTGCTCGTCGTGGTAGACCCCTACCCGTCGGCCACGGCCAGCATGGCCGCCATGCCGGGCCGTCCGGAAGACCTGAACCCGAATCGCGAAGTGATCCTGCTGCCCGCCTGTACGCAGTTTGAAACCAGCGGTTCCGCCACCGCCTCGAACCGTTCGCTGCAATGGCGCGAGAAAGTCATTGAGCCGCTGTGGGAAAGCCGCACGGACCACATGATCATGTATCAGCTGGCGCAAAAGCTGGGCTTTGGCGAAGAACTCTGCAAGAACTACAAGATGCAGAAAGTCAAAGGCATGGACGAACCCATCCCTGACGAGATCCTTCGCGAAGTCAACAAGTGCGTCTGGACCATTGGCTATACCGGCCAGAGCCCGGAGCGCCTGCAAGCCCACATGCGCAATATGGACAAGTTCGATGTGCGCACGCTGCGGGCCAAGACCGGCAAGGACGAGCAAACCGGCTACGACCTGACCGGCGACTACTTCGGCCTGCCGTGGCCGTGCTGGGGCAACCCGGAAATGAAGCACCCGGGCACCGCCAACCTCTACGACACCTCCAAGCACGTGATGGACGGCGGCGGCAACTTCCGCGCCAACTTCGGCGTGGAGCGCGACGGCGTCTCCTTGCTGGCGGAAGACGGTTCACACTCGCTCGGCGCGGATATCACCACCGGCTATCCGGAATTCGATCACATCCTGCTGAAGAAGCTGGGTTGGTGGGAAGACCTGACGCCGGAAGAACAGAAAGCGGCCGAAGGAAAGAACTGGAAGACCGACCCGTCCGGCGGCATTATCCGCGTGGCCATGGTGGTACACGGTTGCCACCCGTTCGGCAACGCCAAGGCCCGTGCCGTGGTCTGGAACTTCCCGGATCCGATTCCGCAGCACCGCGAACCCATTTACGGCACCCGTCCGGACCTGGTCAGCAAGTACCCGACCCACGACGACAAAGACGCCTTCTGGCGGCTGCCGACGCTGTTCAAAACGCTGCAGGACAAGAACGTTGCCGACAAACTCCACGAGAAATTCCCGATCATCCTGAGTTCGGGCCGTTTGGTCGAGTACGAGGGCGGCGGCGAAGAAACGCGCTCCAACCCGTGGCTGGCCGAATTGCAGCAGGAAAGCTTTGTCGAGATCAACCCGAGAGCGGCCGCCGATCGCGGCATCCGCGATGGCGACCGGGTCTGGGTGCTCACGCCAACCGGCGCGCGCCTGAACGTCCAGGCGCTGGTCACCGAACGCGTGGGGCCTGACACGGCGTGGATGCCCTTCCACTTCTCGGGTCACTGGCAAGGTAAAGACATGCTCGAGTACTACCCGAAAGGGGCCGCTCCGGTCGTTCGGGGGGAGGCTGTCAACACGGCCACCACCTATGGATATGACAGCGTCACCATGATGCAGGAAACCAAAACAACGATCTGCAACATCGAGAAGGCATAAGGAGATCTTAAATGGCTCGAATGAAATTTATCTGTGATGCGGAACGGTGTATTGAGTGCAATGCCTGCGTCACGGCCTGTAAGAACGAACACGAGGTGCCGTGGGGGGTCAACCGCCGCCGCGTGATCACGATGAATGACGGCGTGCCGGGCGAGCGCTCGATCTCCGTCGCCTGTATGCACTGCTCGGATGCGCCCTGTATGGCGGTCTGTCCGGTCAACTGCTTCTACAAGACTGACGAAGGCGTCGTGCTGCATGACAAAGACGTCTGCATTGGTTGCGGCTACTGCTCCTACGCCTGTCCCTTCGGTGCGCCGCAGTTCCCCTCCCAAGGCAACTTTGGCGTTCGCGGCAAGATGGACAAGTGCACGTTCTGTGCGGGCGGTCCGGAAAAACCAGGCAGCGCGGATGAGTTCGAGAAGTATGGGCGCAACCGCCTGGCTGAAGGCAAGCTGCCGCTGTGCGCTGAAATGTGCTCAACCAAGGCACTGCTGGCCGGTGACGGCGACGTGGTGGCCGACATCTTCCGCACCCGCGTCATCAACCGCGGTCGTGGCGCCGAAGTCTGGGGCTGGGGGACCGCCTACGCTTCGCAACAGGCGGGTCAGCCTTCCGCTGAAGCCCAGAAAGCGTCTCAAGGAGCACAGCCATGATGAAGAAAGCCTTGCTCTTCGCGCTGCTGGCAGGTGGCCTGGCCGCCTGCACCGAGAAGCCTCAGGAACTGCACCAGGGTCAAAGCATCACCGGCACGCCCGCCTACTACGGAACCGGCAGCAACTTCAGCGCATCGGGCTGGGAAGCCGGTAACCGCGACAGTTGGGAAGAAACCCTGAAGGTACGTTCCAGAGGACAAAACGAATACAACCGCATTCGTTGACCGGAGGTTCTCATGATACGGTCTTTATGCGCATTACTCCTGACGGTCGGCGTGCTTGCCACGCCCGCCGTTCAGGCTCAAACGTCGGAACCGGCACTGGGCAACATTCAAAGCAGCAACATCTTTGAAGTCAAGCCGGACGCCTCCACCCTGCCCGGGTATCCGGAGCAGACCAACGCTGAACGCAACCGCGTTCAGCCTGGCAACAATGCGCCCTTCTGGCGGGACGTGAACTCAGGCCAGCCCGGCTACAGCAGCCTGCCCAAAAGCCAGGCCCCCGAAGCGGGCGTGCTGATCCAGCCCTTCGTGCAATATCCTGGCTCGCACTACACCACGGCCGGCGAGGCATGGCGCCAGGTCCGCAACAACTGGATCATTCCCTACGGCGGTTCATTGATCCTGATCGTGCTGGTCGCCATCCTGCTTTTCTATTTCGCAAAAGGCTCGATCAAGCTCAAGGGAGCGGAAACCGGACGCAAGATTGAACGCTTCACCTACTTCGAGCGCGCCGCGCACTGGACCAATGCCGTGGCTTTCTGCGTGCTGGCCATTTCCGGCATCGTCATGGCCTTCGGCAAGTTTTTCATGCTGCCGTGGATGGGCAAGCCAATCTTCGGCTGGCTGACCTGGGTCCTGAAAACCGTCCATAACTTTGTCGGACCGCTGTTCGTCGTGTCGCTGCTGATCATTTTCTTCACGTTCGTGAAAGACAATATCCCCCGCCGCTACGACCTGATCTGGTTCAAGAAAGGCGGCGGCTTGTTCAACGACGCGCACGTGCCCTCGCACCGTTTCAATGGCGGCGAGAAGCTGATCTTCTGGGGGGCGGTGACCCTGTTGGGCTTCACGGTCGCGGGCTCCGGCGTCTACCTTGACCAGATCATCCCCGGACTGGCGTATCTGCGCAGCGACATGCAGATCGCACACATGGTCCACGCGGTCTCCACCGTCCTGATGATGTGCGCCATTCTCGGCCACATCTATCTGGGTACGATCGGCATGCGCGGCGCCTACAAAGCGATGAAAACCGGCTACGTGGATGAGACCTGGGCCAAAGAGCACCATGAGCTTTGGTATGACGACATTGTCGAAGGGAAGATCCCGGCACAACGTTCCACCCCGAAAACCAACACGGCGGCCAAGCCGGTGAAGGTGTAAGTAAAAGGCCTCGCTTGTCCCCGCCGCGACGGCGGGGCTTGCGCCCCTGGCCACGATTTGCTTTCAGTATCGGAGACGCGCATGAAACGATTCACTTTCGCGGTTTTTCTCATGATCAGCTCGACAGCCGTTTGGGCGCAGCAGGCTGCTGTCTCCCCAGCGGCGCAAGCGAAGGCCAAGGAAGCCGCGGCCAAGGCTGCCTGGACGGGCAAGGTGGACGCCTACAAGCTGTGCATGGCGCAAAATGTTGTGGCCGAACGCTACCGCAGCAACCCGCCCAACGGACAGATTGTTCGCCCCCCTAGCACCTCCATGACCTGCACGGATCCGGGCCCGTACACCTACGAACCGGCAGAGCCTCGAACCATTGAAGAGTCCGGTGCGCACTCCCCTTCTGAAACCGCCAAAAGCCCACCGTCCACCACCCTGCCTGATGCCGCCGTCCACGGCAAACAGTAAGCACAAACGCAAAAAAATTCACCCCCAATACGGAACCGCGGTTCCGTATTGGGGGTGTTTTTCATGGGTCAGGCTGGATCCCTGGAACAGCGTGGCGTGCTTTGTCCCTATTCCTCGCTGGCCTCAACCAATGGCGCCACTTTCTTTTGGCTCTTGAAACGCCACCACGGCAATTCCTTGCTCATTGACAGCACTTCGCCGCTGCGCGACGGGGTATAGCCCGGCATTCTTGCCAGGCGCTGCTGCCACTCGGCGGTTTTCATTACCGCAAGCAAGGCCTGGACCGCGGGCTCCGCCAGCGTGGACTTCAGGCACACCAGGTAATAGTCCTCTTCCACCAAGGGCACGAAATCCAGGTGCTGCGCGCGCGCCGCCGCTTCAATGCCCAAGCCGACATCGGCATAGCCCGCCGCCACCGCCGACGCCACAGCGGCATGGGAAGGTTCGGCAAACGCATACCCGTCAATCTCAAGCGGATTGACCTCCTGCTCCGCCAACATCTGGTCAAGCAGCAGCCGGGTGCCGGTTCCCAAGGCGCGGTTCACGAAACGCAGACCGGGCCGGGCCAGGTCTTTCAGAGAGGAGATCGAACGCGGGTTGCCCTTGGCAACGATCAGCCCTTGCTCACGCCGCGCAAAGCCGATCAGCTTGTGCAGCCCCGGCTTCAGCAAACGCTTGTAGGTACGCTCGGGTAAAGAGCCTCTGACGGGATGCGGCGGCGTATGGAAACCCGCCATGATGCAGCGCCCTTCATTCAAGGCGCTGATGGCGTCAACACTGCCGCAGAACTGGATGTCCAGGTGCAGCTTCTGCTGCCGGACCGTGTGATTCCTGAGTTCCATCATGGCTTCGTCATGGCTGGCATAGAGGGACAGCACATGCGAGGCATCATCGAACACCATCGCGAAAGCCCGCTCCATCTCGGCATGCAGGCTGCTGATCTGTGCCGCCAGGCGTGCCTGGGCCTGCCTTTCCGCCCACAGCAGCTTGTCGCCAAAGCTGCTGAGGCGCGCGGGCTGGCCCTTTTCCCAGATGATCAGGCTTTGCCCCAAATCCTCTTCCCAGCGCTTGAGCTCTCCCCAAACATGCCGGTAGGACAAGCCGAGCTTTTTGGCCGCGGCGGAAATAGAACCGCACTCGCGGATGGCCAGCAGCATATCCATCAGCGGATTGCGCATGCTGTTCCCCGCGAGGCGATCAGGAACGAAGGTGTAGGAAAGTTCAATTTGTCGCACCACAGCAGTATGCCTGAAGTTTTGTGAAAACAGCGGCTTTCCCCCGCGCCGGGGAGGGATGCCCCCAGCGCCACCCTCGGCCTTCCTATGCAAACTGCTTCATATCGCTTAGGCGGAAAGCCTCGGCTATGCTCGGATACAAATTCAGTTATGCAAAGTACTTCATAGAAGACCATAAGATGCGCTCACCCCTTGTCCCGCCGCCCCAGCAAACGTCGGCATGAATACGCTGACCGAAAGCGTCTTGACGGCGCTGGAGCTGCTCCGGCAACTTGACCCCACGCTGCTGGCCATCGTTCAACGCTCTCTGACCGTCAGCGCCAGCGCCTGTCTGATCGCCTGTGTCCTGGGCATCATGCTCGGTTCACTGCTTGCCGTCGTCCGCTTTCCGGGCCGCGGGGTGGCAATGACCCTGCTGAATACCTCGCTCTCCTTGCCCTCTGTCGTTGTCGGCCTGGTGATCTACCTGCTGCTGTCCCGCTCCGGCCCGTTTGGCGGCCTGGGCTGGCTGTTCACCGCCAAGGCCATGATCATTGCGCAAACCGTACTGATCCTGCCGCTGGTCATCGCGCTGACCCGGCAGGTGGTGGAAGACGTCGAGCAGCGCCACGGCGAACAACTGGCATCCATGGGCGCCAACAGCCTGACGCGCAGCCTGCTGCTGGCCTGGGACGAGCGCTTTGCCTTGCTGACCATCATCATCACCGCCTTTGGCCGCGCAGTCTCGGAGGTTGGCGCGGTCATGATCGTCGGCGGCAATATTGAAGGCTATACCCGTGTCATGACCACCGCCATTGCCCTGGAAACCAGCAAAGGAGATCTGCCGCTGGCCGTTGGTCTCGGCATCGTGCTGCTGACCGTCGTGCTGCTGCTGAACGCGCTGGTATCAATACTGCGCCGCTGGCGCGAACGGGCCGATCACTATCGGCTGGAACCCCAGACCGTGGGAGGGCAGGCATGACGCCTCTGGTCCGGCTCAACGACGTTTCCGCCCAATATGGCAATCTGCGGGCCCTCAAGGACATCAGCCTGAGCATCCAGCCGGGCGAGCGGGTCGCACTGGTGGGCGCCAACGGCAGCGGAAAAAGCACCTTGCTGCGTGTCGTCCACGGCCTGCACCGGATAGAGACGGGCCAGTTGCACAGCCCGCCGCGCCGCCACCAGGCCATGGTGTTCCAGCGCCCTTTCCTGCTGCGCGCCTCGATCCGCTTCAACCTGATGCTCGGCTTGCTGCTGCGCGGCTGGCGCTGGCGCGACGCCCGCCAGCAAGCGGAACAAGCCCTGGCGCGGGTCCAGCTCTCCAGCCTGATCCAGCGCAACGCACGCGCCTTGTCCGGCGGCCAACAGCAACGCGTGGCCTTGGCGCAAGCCTGGGCCTGCCAGCCAGCCCTGCTGCTGCTTGATGAGCCCACCGCCAGCCTTGACCCCCGCTCCAAGCGTGAAGTGGAAGACCTGATGCAGGAATTCGCCCAGCAAACAGACACCACGCTGATCTTCAGCAGCCACAACCTGGGTCAGGTCAAACGCCTGGCTTCCCGCGTCATTTACCTGGAGAACGGCCGCATTGAAGCCGATCTTCCCGTCCATGACTTTTTCCATGGCGAGGTTCCCGAGCCAGCGAAATTGTTTCTTAAAGGAGAACTCCTATGATCCGTCGTCACACCAAGATCGCAAGCTGGATGATCGCCGCGCTGATGTCTGCCGGTTTTACCGCGGCCCAAGCCGAGTCCATCGTCATGGCCTCCACCACGTCAACCGAGCAATCGGGCCTGTTCAAGCAATTGCTGCCCGCTTTCACGAAAGACACCGGTGTTGAAGTCAAAGTCATTGCCGTTGGCACCGGGCAGGCGCTTGATACCGCACGCCGCGGCGATGCCGACGTTCTGTTTGTTCATGACCAGCCCGCCGAAGAAAAGTTCGTGGCCGAAGGCCATGGCGTCAAACGCTTTCCGGTCATGTACAACGATTTCGTGCTGATCGGCCCGAAGAACGACCCAGCCAAGACCCAGGGCAAGGACATCACCGAAGCGCTGAAGAAAATCAGCGGCGCCAAGGCGGAATTCATCTCCCGCGGCGACAAGTCCGGCACCCACTCGGCTGAACTGCGCTACTGGAAAGCCGCAGGCCTGGACGTGGCGAACGTGCCGAACTACAAAGCCTGCGGCTGCGGCATGGGCCCGGCGCTGAACATGGCCTCATCGGCAAACAGCTATGTGCTGTCCGACCGCGCCACCTGGCTGAACTTCAAGAACCCCGGTGATCTGTCCATCTTGGTGGAAGGTGACCAGCGGATGTTCAACCAGTATGGCGTGATGGTCGTGAACCCGGCCAAGCATGCGCACGTCAAGGCTGACGCGGCGCAGAAATTCGTTGATTGGATCGTGTCGGACAAAGGCCAGAAAGCCATTGCCGATTACAAGATCAACGGCCAGCAGCTGTTCTTCCCGAACGCCAACGCCAAATAAAGCCAAGGCGGGATAAAAAAGCGCAGGATCATTCCTGCGCTTTTTTGCGTATGGGCTTTGCCGCTATGGGCTTGCCGCGCCCGCACAGCGAACCGGCATCAATGCACAATGTCCGCCGCCGCGCCTTGCTTGTCATGCATGCCGAAACGCTCCACCAGCGTGGCGCTTGCTTCGTTCAGGCCGATCACCTCCACGTCCACCTTTTCCCGACGGAACTTGAGCACCACCTGATCCAGGTTATGCACCGCGGTGATGTCCCAGAAATGCGCCTGGCTGACGTCGATCCGGACTTTTTCAATCGCTTCCTTATAGTCAAACGCATTGACGAAACTGGCCGACGACGCAAAAAAGACCTGACCGGAAACCGTGTAGACCCGCTGTGTTCCGCCCGCCTCGGTGTGCGAATGGATCCGCAACATGCGCCCGACCTTGTGCGCAAAAAAAAGCCCCGACAACAGCACGCCCACCAGGACGCCCTTGGCCAAGTCATGCGTGCCCACCGTCACCGCAACGGTCGCCAGCATCACGATACTGGAACTGGCTGGCGTCTTGCGCAAATGCCGGATAGACGCCCAGCTGAACGTGCCGATGGACACCATGATCATGACCGCCACCAGGGCCGCCATCGGAATGCGCGCCACCCAATCGCCGGCAAACACCACCATCACCAACAGCAGCACGCCGGCGGTGAACGTGGACAGGCGCCCGCGCCCGCCCGATTTGACATTGATCACTGACTGGCCGATCATGGCGCAGCCCGCCATGCCGCCCAGCAAGCCGGTGGCAATATTGGCCGCCCCTTGCCCCACGCATTCGCGGTTCTTGTTGCTGTTGGTGTTAGTCAAGTCATCAAGAATGGAAGCCGTCATCATGGACTCCAGCAACCCCACCACCGCCAAGGTAGCCGAGACCGGAAAAATGATCGTCAGGGTTTCCAGATTCAGCGGCACGTCCGGAAACAGAAACACCGGCAGGCTGTCCGGCAGCTCGCCCATGTCTCCCACCGTGCGCACCTCGATGCCGAGCATCACCGCCACGGCGGTCAGCAACACGATGGCCACCAGCGGCGACGGCACCGTTTTGTTCACATACGGGAATAAATAGATGATGGCCAAGCCAGCCGCAGTCATTGCGTACACCTGCCAACTGACGTTGATCAGCTCCGGCAGTTGGGCCATGAAGATCAGGATCGCCAGAGCATTGACGAAGCCAGTGATGACCGAGCGCGATACAAACCGCATCAGCTCCCCCAGCTTGAGCCAGCCCGCCAGCATTTGCAGCAGACCGGTCAGCAGCGTGGCCGCCAGCAAGTATTGCAGGCCATGCTCTTTGACGAGCGTGACCATGACCAGGGCCATCGCACCCGTGGCCGCGGAAATCATCGCGGGCCGCCCGCCCGCAAAGGCAATCACCACCGCCATGCTGAAAGAAGCATACAAGCCCACTTTCGGGTCAACGCCCGCAATAATGGAAAAAGCAATGGCTTCCGGGATCAGCGCAAGCGCAACCACCAGACCGGACAGCAGATCGCCGCGAACATTCAGGAACCACTCCCGACGCAGGGATGTCATCATGTCACTCAGAGGAAAAGAAAAAGCGCCGCTGGCGGCCGGAGGAATTTGCGCAAGCCCCACAAGCTTGCAAGGCGCCAAT
The DNA here is from genome assembly GCA_041678365.1 of Pigmentiphaga sp. Lineage (GTDB taxonomy): Bacteria > Pseudomonadota > Gammaproteobacteria > Burkholderiales > Burkholderiaceae_B > Pigmentiphaga. The sequence goes on from JBAYOI010000004.1 coordinate 34,995, forward strand.
ACATAAAAAAAGCCCGAATCGTTCAGATCAGGGCTTTGGTGCCGCAAGGGCCATTGCATTGTGCTGGTGCGACGGCGAGACTCGAACAGTCAATATTCATGCGACTTACCCAGCAGGCAGCCCATGAAAATACCAAAACACATACCAAAAACTTCAGGCTTTCATCATTCAGCTTGAAGCATTGTCTCCCGCGATCAGTACCGACACAAGGCCACTGGGTCGCTCACCATATAGGTAAACCACCATGAACGAACCTCTGTCCGAGGTCATCCGTATCCGGGTGACCCCGTCTCATGCTGCCCGCCTGGGTGAGGCAGCCGCACTCTCCGGTGTGTCCCTATCCAACTACATAAGGCGTCGGCTGGCTGCCGATGACACGCTGCAGGAAGAGCTTTCCCTCCTGCGCCAGATCATGGCAGAACTGTCACACCTGCGGGACACCCGCATGGCGGCAGTCGAAACGGTTCACTTGGTCCGTGCCATCGCCAAGCCCGAGCAAATCGCCATCGCGCAACACAGTCTGCTGCGCCAGAACTGATTTCCCCTGGCCAACCCGGCCTTTCTCTTTCCCAGCCCCGGAGTCTCCATGAAACCGCACACCCCTCGGGTGATCGCGCTGGTCTGCGCCTGCGCGACGACTTCATTTGCCCATGCCCAGCAGGCAACCTCTTCCGGACCCGACATCCTGACCGGCATCACACGTCTGGCCTGCGAGGTGACACTGTGTCTGTCGTCCAGTCTGCGGCCGAACGAATGCAGTCCTTCTCTGGATCACTATTTCAGCATCAAGAAGTACAACAAACACGGCCTCGACTGGGCAGCCACGGTTGCCGCGAGACGTTCTTTCTTGTCCCGTTGTCCGGCAGCAAGCGATCCGGGCATGCCGGAACGCATCGATGCCATTTCGCGCGGAGCGGGCAAATGCGATCCTGAGCATTTGAACCGCAGCTATGCGGCCACAGCGTACAAGTGGCGCGAACGTAGGCATCCCTATGACAGCAGCGCCGAATCTGCGTGGGCATCGTATGAAGTTCATGCCATTCCCACCGTCACGCTCGACCGCCTCCCCGCCTATTGCGTGGTCTACAACGATCACGCCTGGACCCATGAGCTATCCGTTCGCTACGTAGGCAAGCCGGCCATGGGCGGGCGCTGGGTCAAGACCGTAGATTACGAGGCAGCGCAGGCCAAATGGGACGCCGACCATGGCGGGCTTTGGGCCAGCGGCTGGAGATTTTCCCTGACGGACCCCAGGCATGGGTCCGGTAACTGATGGTGGCCGCACATGATCGCAGAGCTTGCCGCCCTGGCCCTGAGCTGTGCACCCAATATCCACCCGGTGACACTGAACGCCCTGATCAGCCATGAATCCCGTGTCCAGCAATACGCCATCGGCGTGAACCGCAAGGGCAAGCACCTGCAACAGCAGCCTCGAACCTTGACCGAAGCCACCGAGGCGGCTCAGCGCCTCATCGACCAAGGCATCGACTTCGACGCGGGACTGGGACAGATCAACGTGCGCAATTGGGCCTGGCTCGGGCTGGACAGCGAAACCGTGTTCGACCCCTGCCGCAACCTGGCTGCCGCTCAGACGGTACTGTCGGGCTGCTATGCCAGGGCACTGCCCACTCACGAGGATCCGCAGCAGGCTCTGCGCGCTGCCCTGTCTTGCTACAACACAGGCAACTTCAAGCGCGGCTTCACCAATGGGTATGTCGGCAAGGTTCTGACCCAGGCCGGCATTCAGGTGCCCGCACTCGCTCCCCTGACACCCAAAGCAACAGAACCTGTAAGAGCAGAGATGCCGGCGAACACTGAGCCGACACAGAAGCCGGGCCGGAACGCCAGTACTCAGTCCTCGGGCACTCCGGATGGTTTTGTCGCCAACCCGGCAGCTGATGGCTTTTCACAGCCTGCCAGCAACGAGCCTGAGCACAAAGAAGCCGCTGGCAACTGAGGGCACGACCTCCGGTCAGACGTCCTCGCTCCGCCCGCATCCCGTCCGCCTTGCTTTCTTCAACCAACGCCCCAAAGCGCGCCCAGCGCCTGGGGCAGGAGCCCTCTATGTCTCTACAGCAACGCATCAGGAACGCTGCGCGTTCACATCACGTCTTCAATAAACTGGCTGCAGCATGGCTGCTGGCTGGCATCCATCAGGCTGCCTTTGGCCAAGCTGTAGGCGGACTCTCCAAGACACAAACCGCGCTGCAGACCCTCAAGAGCAACCTCGACATAATTTTGCCTATTGCAGCGGTCATCATCGGCATCATCATTTTCGTGCTGTATTCCGCTGAACTCCTGCGAAAGGACGATGCCATCCGCTGGGGTGTGGGCGTGCTGCTGGCTGGTTCCGCGGCAGAACTGGTCGTTCTGCTCTGGAAGTAAGACATGGCAACCAACAACACTGCCACACAGCCCCACACCTCACACACGCCTGCCGAGCACCACGGCCTCAATAGCTACCCGGTCTTCAAAGGCCTGGGCCGCAAGGCAACCTTCATGGGCGTCCCCACCAAGCTGCTGCTGACCGGCAGCACACGTCATGACCGCATCACCGTGCAACCGCTCAAGCCCATCCCGTCTCATACGGAATCCATAGAAATCATCCCAAAAACCATGAGCAAGCTGTCGGTCTACCACCTGAACCAAGCGGAGCTGTCCGTGGGCGACCATGTTCGGATCACACGCAATGATGCCCAGCATGACTTGGTCAACGGCCAGCTGGCGAAGGTCGTGGCAATTGACGCGGCCAGCGTCACAATCGAAGCGGACAGGCGCCGTGTCAATCTGCCCACGAACCGTCCGCTGCACATGGACTACGCCTACACCACCACGGCGCACAGCGCCCAAGGCCTGACCTGCGACCGAGTGCTGTACAACGCCGAAAGCTTCAGCCGCACTACTGCCCAGGATACCTATTACGTCAGCATTTCACGCGAACGGCACGAGGTCGTTGTATTCACGGATGATGCGTCCAAACTGCCCGAACGCGTGGATCGCCTGACGTATAAAGGACTGGCGCATGATCTACAGTCGATGGCGGCACATGGCCTAGAGCATGGAAAGAACGAGCTTGGAGTTGCCACACTGAAAGCGGAATCTGAGCTGGAAATCGGATGATTCCCAAGGTCACGCATCAGTTTCGGCACCTGTGCTCTATGTCATTCAACATTACAGTGGCAAGCCGAGATTTCGGCGTTACCCAAAACCTTGCTCGGCCGCTTCCTATGCTTTGCTGAACTACGTCTGCTCGGTCTCGCACTCATGGGCCATTGCGGCCTCCGCGAGCCGCAGCACCTCTGCTTCGGCTGCCTTGCGCTCGCTGTAGCGGTCGACAAGGTAATCCGAGCGGCCACGCACCAGCAGCGTGAACTTCACCAGCTCTTCCATTACGTCCACGACACGGTCGTAGTAAGCCGATGGTTTCATGCGACCTGCCTCGTCGAACTCCAGAAAGGCCTTGGCAACCGACGACTGGTTTGGAATCGTCACCATGCGCATCCAGCGCCCCAGCACGCGCAGGGCATTGACCGCGTTGAAGGACTGCGAGCCACCGCTAACCTGCATGACGGCAAGCGTGCGCCCCTGCGTCGGCCGGACGCCGCCCAGCTCGAGAGGCAGCCAGTCGATCTGGCTCTTGAAGACGCCGGTGATCGTACCGTGGCGCTCGGGACTGCACCACACCTGCCCTTCCGACCATTCGGACAGGGCACGCAACTCCGCGACCTTGGGATGATCGGCCGGCACGCTGTCCGGCAGCGGAAGCCCATGCGGATCGAAGATGCGGGTTTCCGCACCCAGGCGCTGCAGGATACGCGCAGCTTCCTCGATGAGGAGGCGACTGTACGAGCGCTCGCGCAGCGAGCCGTAGAGCAGCAGGATGCGCGGCGGGTGTTCCGCATCGACCGGCACACCCAGTTTTTCATGGGTTGGCGTATCGAAAAGGGATTCGTCCAGAGCCGGCAGAGTGGCGTCGTGTAGTGAGGTGAATTGCGTCATGATAAATGTTCCAGGTGCACAGATTCAGCGCACGCGCTTTCCGTGTTCGTCTATGACCACTTCGCCATCCTCCTTGGTGAACGGGCCACGTTGAGGCTGCTCGAGGATATCCAGCACCAGCTCGGACGGCCGGCACAGGCGCACGCCCGTTGGCGTCACGACGAAGGGTCGGTTGATCAGAATGGGATGCGCCAGCATGGCGTCGAGCAGAGCGTCGTCAGTCAACGATGCGTCGTCCAAGCCGAGCTCCTGGAAAGGTGTGCCTTTCTCGCGCAGCGCCTGGCGTACCGTCAGGCCCGCACGCTCGATCAGTGACTTGAGCGTGTGGCGTTCTGGCGGGGCGGCTAAGTACTCGATCACCTGTGGCTCAATGCCGGCATTGCGAATTAGCGCCAGCGTATTACGCGAGGTGCCGCATTTGGGGTTGTGATAGATGACGACATCGCTCATGGCGAAACTCCTTGTGATTGAACGTGGCTGTCAGTCGACAGCGCTTCTCCGATTTCCTGAGCGGTGCTGCGGGCCGAGCGCATGACACCAATCAGGGTGGCTGAGGCGAACCCGGTCCAGTCGCCATAGCCCACCAGCCAAAGGCCCGGGTCGGCCACGGAGCGTGTGCCATCGACGGCGATGCGACCTTCCGCGCCCAGCACACCGAGCGGCTGCAAGTGATCCAGTGCCGGCAGAAAGCCGGTGCACCAGACCACGGCATTGACCTCTGATTCCCTGCCGTCAGGCCATACGACACCGGTTGGCGTAAAGCCTGCGAAGGGCCGGACTGACGTCAGGTCGCCCCGGCGACGCGCTGCAGCCACCGGAGGCACCATCACGATGTCTCCGAACCCTGCGCTTCGTTCGGGTACCGACAAGCCTTGCTGCATGGCCTGCCAGCGCGCGGTCGCCTGCTCGAACAGCACGCGCCCGTCCACATCATCCGGCAGGAAGAGCGGGTCGGAAGGGGTGACCCATGTAGCCTGCGCGATGCCGGTCATGTCAGCCATGATCTGTGCGCCGGAGTTGCCACCACCCACCACGAGCACACGCTGTCCGGCAAAATCCTGTGGATGCCGGTAGTGCGCCGAATGAATCTGCACACCTGCAAAGTTGTCCTGTCCGGGATAGGCA
>JBAYOI010000005.1:0-39847 GCA_041678365.1 Pigmentiphaga sp.
AACAGTGACGGCAGCTACACTTTCACGCCGACGTCAGACTGGAACGGCACTGTTCCTGCGGTGACCTACACGATCAGCGATGGCAACGGTGGAGCGGACACGGCGGTGCTGCAAATCACTGTCACGGCGGTCAATGATGATGCGACCATCAGCGGCGATGCCGTTGGCGCGGTGACGGAGGCGGGTGGTGTGGCCAATGCCGCAGTCGGCAGCCCGAGCACGGGCGGCCAGCTTATTGTTGGGGATGTAGACGCGGGCGAGAATCGCTTCCAAACCCCGGATGCGGCTGATCTGAAAGGCACTTACGGCAACTTCGTGTTCGACCCGCTGACGGGTGTGTGGAGCTACCAGCTTGATAACAGCCTTTCAGCCACGCAAGCGCTGAATGCCGGTGAGACGGACACGGACACCCTGACGGTGACCAGCCAGGATGGCACAGCCACTGAAACCATCACGGTCACGATTACCGGCGCCAACGATGCGCCTTACGTGACCTCTAATGCGGCTGCCGCACAAGGCAGTGTGGTTGAGGCGGGCATTGACGCTAGCGGCAATCCCATCGGCAACCCCACGGCCACCGGCACCCTGACCGCAGACGATGCGGACGCCGAGGATGACGCCGCATCGCTGAACTGGAGCCTGAGCAATGGCGGCAACAGCGCCACCGGCATCTATGGCTCGCTGACGCTGAACGCAGCGGGTGAGTGGGCGTACTCGCTCAACAACACCCAGGCTGATGGCTTGAAAGCGGGCGAAACGCGCAGCGAAACCTTCACGGCAGTCGTTACCGATGCACAAGGTGCGAGCACCCAGCAGGTGATCACCATCACCATCACCGGCTCGAACGACGCGCCCGTCATCAGCGGCGCGGCCACCGGCAACGTGGCTGAGGACGGCGTACAAACCGCCACCGGGCAGTTGGACAAGGCCGATGTGGACGTGGGCGACACGCATACGTGGAGCATTGAGGGCGCCACTGGCACTTACGGCACACTGGCTGTTGATCAGACCGGCAAGTGGACGTATGCGCTGGACAACACGGCGGCCCAGGCCATCCCCAAAGGGCAGACCGTTCAGGACACGATCACGGTGCGCGTCACTGATGCGGCTGGCGCTTATAGTGAGCAGCTCGTCACCATCAACATCACCGGTGAGAACGACGCCCCGGTGATTCTGGGTTCGTCCACGCTTAGCGGCGCGGTGACCGAGTTGGGCGATGGCGCCGTTGGCGAAAACACCGTCACGCGCGAGGCCACCGGCAGGATCGACTTCAGCGACATTGATTCGCTGATTCTGGCCGATACCCACACGGTGCAAAGCGTGACGCCGCAAGGCGCGGGCTATCTGGGCACCCTGAGCTTGGGAGCGGTAGATAATGATAATGACACCGTCGGCTGGACTTTCCAGGTTGACGACAGCGCCATTGACCACCTGGCCGATGGCGAGGTGCTGACGCAGCGCTACGACGTGCTCATCAGCGACGGTCAAGGCGGTACCGCCGTGACCACGGTTACCGTCACGATTACCGGCGTCAATAACGCGCCGGTCATTGATACGGCGGCATCCGAGCTGAGCGTAACCGTCACCGAAATCACTGACGGCGCGGCGGGCGAAAACACGCACGTGCATGGCCACCAGGGCTATGTGTATTTCTCGGACGCCGATACGACCGACGTGATACACACCGCGACGGTCGCGCCCCCGCCCGCCGGTTACCTGGGCGACTTCACCATCACCCCGGTGGACAACGTGAACGACCGCGTGCAGTGGCAGTTCAAGGTGCCCGACAGCGTGCTCGATACGCTGCCGCAGGATGAAACCATCGTGCAGGAATACGAGATCACTATCAGCGACGGCAAGGGCGGCACGACCACCGAAACCGTGACCGTGACGATCGTCGGCACGAACGACCAGCCTCTGGTGAAAGACGACCTCACTTTGGCGCAGCCTGGTGACCCCATCGTCATGGACGTACTGGACAATGACAACGACATTGACGATGGCGAAAAAGCGGACTTGAAGGTAACGCATGTTGATGGCCAGCCCATTATCGAAGGCACGCCCCTGACGCTGCTGGATGGTGGCGGCAACACGATAGGCACCGTCACCCTGAATGGCGATGGCGAACTCACCTTCGTACCCGGCCCGGCCTTCACCGGTTCCATCAACCTGCCCTATACGGTTGATGACGGCAGTGGTGCGTCCAACGCGACCGCCACCGCCAATTGGCTGATCAACGTGATTGGCGTGGACATCGTCGACAACACCAGCCCGGGCACGCCCGGCACCGGCGACAACGTGCTGGCGAGCATCGACAACCTGAACAACGTTCGGATTACCGGCCAGTCGCCGGTAGGCGGCAGCATCACCGGCCTGACGGTTGAGGACGAAAGTGGCAACATTGTCACCGTTCCCGCGGGGAACATCACCGTGAACCCGGATGGCAGCTTCAGCACCACCGCCAACTTGAGCGGGCTGGAGGACGGCGATCTGATCGTTACCCTGACCGTGACGGACGGCGGCGGCCATACCGGCTCGATCACCGACACCATCTTGAAAGACACGGAAACCGTGGTCACGATCGACCCGCTGTTGGTGGTTGATGGCCAAGTGCCGACCATCACCGGCACGGGCGAACCGGGTTCGACCATCACCCTGACCATTGATGGGGTAGAGGATCCGGATCCGGTGATGGTGCAACCCGACGGCACGTGGAGCTATACGCCGTCTGCGCCTCTGGACTCGGACGAAGCCACGATAGCAGCGGTTGCGGAAGACCCTTACGGCAACACCGACAATGATTCCCGCACGGTTGCAGGTCTGAATGTTGAAGACAAAGTCGCGGATGTGCTGGCCGACATTCTGGTGTACGAAGCCGGGTTGACCGGCGGCTCCAACGCAGCCGCCAATTCCGAACAGGCGCAATCCACCTTCACCCTGGGTTTGACTGACGGCATCAAGGAGCTGGTCATCGGTGGCACGGTGACTGACCGCGCGCTGGCTGGCGGCACGACCGTAAGCGTGCATCAACTGGAAGCCTTGGCGGATTCGGGTGCGCCCATTCCCGCAATCACCACGACATACGGCACGCTGACCCTTACCAGCTACAACGAAACCACGGGCGTGGTGGAATACACCTATACCTTGTCGGACAAAACCGCACACCCCAATGCCAATGGCAACAATACGGTGTACGAAGACATCCAGATCGCCGTGGTCGATAGCGACGACGATACCCGTGTCGGTAAGCTGCGGGCGGGCGTGGTTGATGACGTACCGGAAGCGGACGACGATACGCCGGTTTCGGTTGCCGAAGGCGGCTTAGCGGTTGGCTCGGCCAATGATGGCGACAACCTGCTTGACAACGACACCTTGGGCGCCGATGGCGGCCGGGTCCATGACATCAGCTACCTTGATCGTGACGGTGACCCCGTCACGAATCACGCAGTGCCCAATGGCGGCAGCACGACAGTGGAAACGCAGTACGGCAGCCTGACGGTTCACAGCAATGGCACGTGGAGCTACGAGCCACTTCCGTCGGCCGACCACGTGAAGGCGACTCACGATACGCAGGTGACGGATGACTTCACCTACCGTGTGATCGACAATGACGGCGACATCAGCAATGCTGCAACGCAAGCCATTACGGTGACCGACACGGTGCCCAACATTGGCACGCCTGTGAACGGTGAGGTAAGCGAGGCGGGCCTGCCGCTGGGCAGCGATCAGGGTGGAGCGTCTTCGCCGCTGCAAGCAAGCGGCACCCTGAATGTCCAGCCGGGCGAGGACAGCTTCGGCGTGGCCTTCGATCCCAGCTTGGCGGGTGCGCAGCTTGGCCTGGAATCCGGCGGCGAAACCTTGTTTTATGTGCTTACCGATAGCGGTCGGACCCTGACGGCGCATAAAACCGATGCGGCTGGCGACGCCGTCTTCACGGTGGTGATCACCAACCCGACGGCCAGCAACGCAGGCTATCAGTTCACCTTGGATGGCGTGCTGGATCACGGTGGGGCGGAGGAGCTTGATCTGAACTTCGGCGTTGTCATGACCGACAGCGACGGCGATACCGCTACGGCTCAGTTCACCGTCACCGTGCTGGATGACAAATCCTCGGATACGGTCGCCTATACCGTGAACGAAGATGGCGATACGACGTTCAACACCTCGGCAGATGCCAACCCGGACAACACCAAGATTTTCCACGGTGGTAACGAGTTGGTTCCTGACACGACCCACCCGGACGGTAGCAAGGACTACAAGACCAACAACGGCACGGTCACGGTGAATGCCGACGGCACGATCACCTACGAACCCGATGAGCACTTCAGTGGTACGGAAGTCTTCACCTACCAGACGAACGATGGCGGCACTATCGAGGAAACGGAAGTCACCATGACCGTCAACCCGGTCTCGGATGCGCCGACGCTGACGGTAGAGGACGCTTCGATAACAACGTTCGAAGACACCCCCATCGGGTTGGGCCTGAAAGCGCCTGTCATTATCGATACCGATAACGCTAGTGGGACGGGCAACAATGCGGAGGGCGAGCGGATAGGCGTGGTGACGCTGGAAGGCATTCCTGCGGATGCAGTACTGCTGCAGGGTGACGGTACAACGCCTTGGCTGACGTCGACGGGTGGCCCGATCACGATTGTGCTGAGCGATGTACCCACGGTAACCGGCACGACTGGCACTCTCACCATGACCACAGCGCAGTTCGAAGCGCTGCAAGTGCGGCCGCCCGAACATGCGCACGAGAACTTCGTGGTGACCGTCAAAGCGACGAGCTACGAGGTGGATGCGAGCGGTGACATCGCCGTCGTGGACGGCGATCCGGTGCCGGGTGCGGAATCCACCGCAACCGTCAGCGTTGACGTTCATGCGGTGACCGATGCCCCGGCGCTGGTGCTCGTTGACCCTGCCGACCCAGAGGCCGTGGGCGCCGTCACGCTGAGCACAACGGCAGCGGCGGGCGGAACGCCAGCGCAGATCACCGCCGCCATCAACGAAGACAGTACGCTGCAGTTGCAGTCGGTGCTTCAGGAAGCCTTTGTCGATACCGATGGCACTGAACAGTTGTGGTACGTCATCACCGGCCTGCCTGCGGGCACGGAGGTGACGATAGGCGGCACGACCTACACCTCCGATGGCGGGCCGGTCAGCTCGATCCTGAACAAGATCACGATCGATGAAGCGGGCGAAAACCCGGTAGTAAGCATCAAGCCGCCCGAAAACTATTCGAACAATGCACCGATCAATGTGCAGATCACGCTGAACGTGCAGGATAGCGACGCTGACTCGCCCCATTCGCCGCCCGACTCGGTCGGTGCGCAGCCTGCCGTTGAGTCGGTAACGGTTGACCTGTCGCTGCGCGTGTTTGCGCTGCCGGATGACGTCGAACTGGAGAACCCGGCTGCATCGCCCGAGGACACCGCGGTCGCCTTCCTGGCCAATCTCACCACCAGCAGCTTGCTCGACAGCGGCGAGTTCATTACCGAGGTGCGTCTCACGGGACTGCCCGACGAGGGTGGTATATGGAAGCTATTCGATCACGTAGGCACTGAACTGACGATTCCGCCGGGCGGCGACGCTACCGACGGCGGCCTTGAGCTGATGGGCAGCTACACGCTGGCGCAGATTCAGCAGTTCACGCTGTTGCCGCCGCCGCACAGCTCTTTGGACGGCAACCTGAAGGTCTACGTCACCACGACTGAAGCTGGCAGCAACACGCAGTCGGGTCTTCCCGAAAGCCGCGAGTGGGAGCACAGCCTCAAGGTCACGGTGACACCGGTTGCCGAGGAAATCGGCAAGGAGACTGCCTCGCCGGGCGACGACCTCGCCATGAACGGTGATCACGATTACACAACGCCGGGCAGGGAGGACCAGTGGTTCGCTTTGAGTACCGACGGCTTCGACATGAAGACGCCTTGGGGCAACCAGGACGGCTCCGAACAAACCTATGCTCGCCTGACGCCGAATCTGATCGGTGGCGATGGCGCGCAAACCAATGCCAACGGCTCGAAATTCCAATGGTTTAACGGCACAGTCTGGGTAGAGGAAACCTACACCGGCACCCCCATAGACGTGCCGGTGGACTATCTGGACACGCTCCAGCTCATGGCGCCGCCCGACTTCTCGGGGATGTTCGAGATCAAGGTTCAAGCCTATACCGTGGACGTGGACGAGGATGGCGGTACGACCTCGGAAGCCGTGTCGGGCGAGGCGACGCTGACCAATATCCTCATCATGCCGGTGGCTGATGAAGTCATGATGGCGCTGAATGGCCGTGCCGACGGCCTTGAGGACACCCCGATTTCCTTGAGCATCCGTCCGAGCAGCACCGATAAGTCGGAAACGTTCAATGTGACGATTGCCGATATTCCGGTCGGGGCGACGATTACCTACGGTAGCGGTGCTGGGCAGATAGTCTTTACCGCCACGGCAGGCAGTACCAGTTTGACGATCGAGAACTTCAACAGTGCGCTGCCGATGACGGTCCAGCCGCCGCCGCACAGCAACGTGGACTTTACCTTGAAGGTCTCGGCGGTATCGGTGGATACCTTGACTTATGAAGATCCGGACAACCCGGGTAGCTTCATCACGGAAACCGAAACCAGTACTTGGAGCGGTCCGGCCCTGGATATCGCGGTGACCGTCAAAGGCGTGGCCGACCCCGCCGATGTGGTGGCGCTGAGTCCTCCCGCCTATATTGAAAACGAACTGGACGCGGGTACGGACACAGTCAAGCTGAGTGATCTGGTAAGCATTGTGACGCAGGACCCCCAGGACACTGATGGTTCGGAAACCCTGACGGTGCGCGTCACTGGTCTGGCGGACGGCTTCTCGCCCAGCGCGGGTACCTTGCTGACGTCGCCGGACATCACCGGTGCGGATCGCGTCTGGGTACTGACCGAGGCGCAATACGAGTCGGTGACCATCCGTGTGCCGCAGAACTACAGCGGCACGGTCACCTTCCAGGTAGCGGCAGTGACGACGGAGAACGACGGCAGTTCGTTGACTGGTGTTTGGCATGGCGTCGGCTTCACGGTGACGCCGTCGCCGGAGGCCGAGACCTCGACCACCGTGACGGTGGACGAGGATGTGCTGACAGGTTTGAATCTGGAAATCGCGCACCAGAACGGCGATACCGACGAAACCCTGGGCAACGTGCGCATCAAGGTGGCGGACGTGACTGGGGCGGACTTTACGCTGTATTTGGGTAGCAGCCAGGCTAGCGCCAAGACCTTGGCGCAGGCCTTGACCGACGGCGACATCAGCACAGAAAACGTGAGTGGTGAGGACTACTACCTCATTTCCGCCGCACAGGTGGAGGATCTGTGGGTCTTGGGCGCCGCGCATCTGGACGATGGTCTGGGCGGCTTCGACTTCCAGTATCAAGTCATCGACGGCAACTACGGCAGCATTTCAGCAGGTACGTCAGTGACCAGCGATTGGCAGGATGATCGCTTCACGATTACCGCAACGCCGGTCACCGATCAGCCGAAGGCTTCCATCACGGGTATTGTTGGCGGGGTGGTCACGAACGAGCATGACGTTGGTGATGCCGATGACAAGGCCATCCCCGACACGGCCGCCTTGGACGCGCCGGGCACCGTGACGGTGAACCTGAACGTCCAGTCGCCCGATTCGGATGGCAGCGAGCAGTTGGTGCGCGTGCTGATAGAAGGCGTGCCGCCCAATGTGGTGGTCAAGGGCGCCGAACTTATTGCGAGCGGTGTCGGCGGCGATACGTGGTTGCTGGTCTACGATGGGGCCGATGCCAAGTCCATCAACAGCGTGGGCGGCATTGATCTGCCGGTTGAGTTCGAACTCAGCGACTTGCCGGGTCAATGGGATGCGGCCATCACCATGACGGTGCAGGTGCAAGACCGTGGTACGGGGGGCGGCACGGAGATCGAAAGCGATTCGGTGACTTGGTATCTGGAGGCGGACATTGGGGCGGGCGACACGCCTGTGTTGCCTGCGGAGATCACTGCTTGGCGCTTTGACAACGCTCAGGGAACGGAGGACGCAGCATTCACCCTGTCCGAGGTGATGATTGGAGCGGTGGACGTACAGAGCCTCAGCCTCAATATGTTCACGATCACGATCAAGGATCTGCCGCCGGGTAGCCTGGTGAGCGGCATGGTAGAGACCACGATAGGCGGTCAATCCGTCTGGACGGCCTCAACCGTTAGCACGCAGGGCATGAACGCCGAAGATATTGAAGCGTTGCTGGGCACCTTGATGGACAGCATCACGATTACGCCGCCAGCGGATTGGAACGATAACCAAGGCAGTTTCTCCCTCGATGCGACGCTGACGACGGCGGTGGTAGGCGGTCGGAGCAACGATACGGAGAATGCCAGCGCAGACGTACCGATCAAGCCGGTGACGGATGAGGCGGTGTTCTCGATCACCGTTGACCCGATCGCTGGCGAACTGAACGAGTCCGACAGCGAGATTCCGCTGAACCTGACGGTCAGCAATGCCGCCGACGGGACGGCGGGAAGCATCGTCGATGGAACGCTTTACCTGCAAATATCGGCTGACCAGACTGCGCTGCAAGACGGTACGTTGGAGGTGGACGGCACGACGTATACGCTGCAAACCATCGGTGCCGGTGCAGTGCCCGGCCTGCCGGCGGGCGATTACTACGTGGTGACGGGCGTGACGATGGGCAATACGGTGCCCCTGGTCTACACCCCGTCGGGAGCCATGGCCGCCGGCAACGTCACGGTCAACGCCTGGGTGCTCAACCAGGAAACCGATGCCAGCAATGGCGCTAACCAGGATGGCGTGCTCACGTCCGCGGGTTCCGCCACGATTGAGGTACTCATCAGCAATGATGGCGTGACGATCGGCAGTGCCGCCACGACCGGTAGCGAAACCGCTGTGGTTGAGGCCTCGGGCCTGGCGCAGTTGCAGGGCTTGAGCGTCACGCTGAACGATAACGACACGTCCGAGAAGATCGAGTCGATTCTGCTGGGGAACCTGCCTGATGGCTTCCTGGTGTTCGTCGGCAACGATGCGGCGTCGGCGGAACTGGCCAGCAACGCCGGTAGCGAAGGCCCCGGTGGCATGAACACCTGGGTGCTGTCCGACAATGGCGTGTTGCCGCCGTATGTTGCTATTCTGCCGCCGCAATACTGGAGCGGCACCTTGAACGGCCTGACGTTGATCGTGGAGTCGGGCGAAACGGCGTTAAACGAAAAACGTGTTGATACGGCGACGCTGGAACCGGTCACCATCACGCCGGTGGCCGACGGCATCGTCATCACCCCGACCGCCACCTTCGGCAGCGAAAACGGCATTGTGCCGCTGAACCTGAACTCGGCCATGCGGGATACGGCGGATGCCGGCACCGTCTTGGCGCCGGACAGCAGCCGGGAAACCGTCACGATCCAGATCACCGGTCTGGGCGAGCATGCCTCCTTCTATCTGGGCAATGCCGAGATTGACGCCAGCCGCGTCACCATAAGCGGATCGGGTGCCAGCACGGCCTACACGATCACGGGCCTGAGCCAGGCCGAGCTGGATCAACTGGGCTTCAAACAGGCCCGGTCGGCCTTGGTTGATCAGGACGGCGATACCGGTGGCGTGCAGATCAGCGTTGACGCTTGGACGGTTGAAAGCGGGGCGCCGGGCAATCCGTCTGCTCCTGAGAGCAGCACCATCACGCTCAGCGTGTCGAGCCAGCTTGCCACGTCGGGCGACGACACCCTGATCTGGACGGGCAACGCCATCAACGGGCGTTCCGGTACCGATACGGTGCAGTTGCGTTCGGGTGAAGACTTGAGCGGGGCGGAGTTGGCGTTGAGGCTGACGAATATCGAGGTCATCGACCTGAGCGTGGGCGGTGCCAATCAGATCACGGATCTGACGCCGGAACAACTCAAGGCGATCGCGGGTTCGGGTAGTGAGCTGGAGATAAAGGGAGCGGCCGCTGACGGCTTGACGCTGGACGGCAACTGGGTTGACAACAATGACGGCACCTACACCGGGACCTTCGATGACAACGGTACGCCGGTTGACGTGACGTTGACGGTCTCCGGCGGCGTCGACGTCACGATGCCGTCCGGTCTGGGTGGTTTTGGCGGTATGCCTTTCTCGTCTTTCGGCTTCTCGCCCTTCCTGGCGGGCTTTGACGGCATGGAAGGCAGCGACGACGACAGTGACTTCCTGTTCGACGACGACGGCGAGCTGCCCGCATGGAGCGGGGTGCTGGGCGATCCGGCCGACTCGCCCGATTCGACCGGCGACAGTCTGAGCGATTGGCTGCCTGGCGGGACGAGCGCTGACCAGGGCATGTTGGCAGACCTGTCTGGTGGCGTTGGCGGTGAGGTTGACAGCTACGCCTATGTGCCGAATCCACTGGACAACGACGAGTTGGAGCAGTCCTTGCATGGCAACCTTGTTGGGTAAGACGGCGACGCGCCGGGGGCGCGTTCGCTTAGGGGGGCAGGCGTGCCTGCTGGTACTGGGGCTGGCTGCGGGAAGTGGGCCGACCTGGGGGCAAAGCAGTACGACAAGGCCGGTGACGGAGGCGTTGGACATGCGCGCAGCGGTGGAACGGGCGGTGCACTGGCACCCCCTGGTGCACAGCGCGCGCAGCCAGGTTCTGCAAGCCGGCGAAGGGGTCGAGGCCGCGCGTTCGGGGTATTTGCCGCGCCTGCGCGGCGGCGTCAATTCCCGGGTAGGCAATACCACGCTGTCGGGGTATGACAGCCGCCATGTGCATCGCGCTGAACTGACCGTGTCCCAGACGGTGTACGACTTCGGCAAAGTCGATAGCCAGGTGGATCAGGCGCAGGGCGTGCAGGACGTGGCACAAGCGCGCGCGACCTTGTCGGTGGACGAGGTGGTGCGTAATACCGCCGAGGCGTGGGTCGAGGTGCGTCGCCAGCAAGCCATGCTGACGGTGGCGCAGGACTTGCTGGCGGCGGTTGACGAGTTGGCCCGTTTGGCTGACGAGCGGGAAACGCAGGGGGCGGGCACGTATTCGGATACCGTGCAGGCCCGGGTGCGGGTTGATGCCGCGCAAGTCGAGTTGCTCACGGCGCAGTCGCAGTTACGGCGCTGGCGCAACAATCTGATGCACTGGGTGGGGGCTGCCACGCTGCCCGAGGTGGGGGGAGCGGCGCTGGAGAACCTGGATCAAGCCTGCCTGGAAGCCGCCGAGCGGCTCGACGCCCCGCGCGCGCTGGCAACGACCCGCCAGGCTTCGTCGATTCAGCTTGCCGAGGCGCAGCTTGAGGTGGCGCGCGCCGGTGCCGAGCTCGCCCGCAAACAGTTGTTGCCGACCCTGTCGGTCGAGGGCAGCGCCGGCCGCGGCTTGAATACCCGGTCGCGCGGCCTGAGTGAGCGTGCCAACGAAGCCACGGTGATGTTGAATTTTTCCGTGCCGTTGTACGAAGGGGGCCGCTTGCAGGCCGACAGCCGGGCGGCCGAGTACGCCGTGGCGGCGGCTCGGTCAGCGCTGGATCAAGCCTACTTGAGCGTTGACCAAGGGGGACAGGACGCGGTGCTGGAGTGGCGTAAGTACGCCAGCCGTTTAAGCGTACAGGCGGGACGCGAAGAAAGCATGCGTTTGACCCGTTCTTTGTATCGGGATCAGTATTTGCAATTGGGCACGCGCTCACTGCTTGAGCTGCTCAATGCGGAACAGGAGTATTACGGGGCGCGCAGCGACCAGATCGACAACCTGCACGAGATGCAGCGCTTGGGCTTGCAGTGTCTGTACTACACCGGTCGCCTGAGTCAGGCTTTTGGTCTGGCAGAGGCAAGACCATGAGGGCCGCTCCCCAGACGCCGGACGTGGGCGACCGGCTGCCGCCGTCGCAGCAAGGATGGCTGGACGCCATCTTGAGCGTCGCCAGCCACTATCATCTTGACGTGTCACGCGAACGCCTGCAGGTTGACATCAGCTGGGCGAGCGGCGATTGGCAGGCCAAGGCGCGTGAGCTGGCGCGTCAGGCGGGTTTGCATCTTCAGTGGGTGCGTCCTCGCTTCAAGGGCTTGACCCGCTGGCGTCTGCCCGTGGTGGTGCAACTGGACGACGGTCAAGTGGGCGTCATCACCGGCATCACGGACGCGGGGTTGCGCCTGACTTTAAGTGGCGATCAGGGCTTGGAAAGCCTCTTGCCGACCGACGCGCTCCAGGCGTCGGTCACGGCGATGGCGGTGCTGCGGCCCATTCATACCGCAGCCGATTCGCGAGTGGATCATTACATCAAGCCGGTGGAACGTCATTGGCTGCGCCGCATTGTCTTTGCGGACTTGCGACCCTACGCCCATATTCTGGTGGCCTCGCTGGTGTCCAATTTAATGGCACTGGCCAGCATTATCTTTTCCATGCAGGTCTATGACCGCGTGGTTCCCGCGCAATCCGAGTCTACCCTCTATGTGCTGTTTGCAGGGGTGATGCTGGCGATGGTGCTGGCTTGGGTGATGCGCAATGCCCGCGTTTACATTATGGACGTGCTGGGCAAGCGGGCCGATTTGCGTATTGCCGACCGGGTGTTCGGGCATGCGCTGCGCTTGCGCAATACGGTGCGACCCAAGTCGACGGGGACGTTTGTCTCGCAAGTGCGCGAGGTCGAGCCGGTGCGCGATATGTTGACCTCCACCACGGTGGCGGCCATTGCCGATTTGCCCTTCTTCCTGCTGTTTTGCGTGATTTTCTGGTTTATTGCCGGCAGCTTGGTGTGGGTGCCGCTGGCCGCGTTTGCGCTGCTGGTGCTGCCCAGTCTGTTGGTGCAAAAACGCCTGCGGGCGCTGGCGCAAGAAAGTATGCGCGAATCGTCGCTGCGCAGCGCCATGCTGGTCGAGGCGGTACAGGGCATTGAAGACATCAAGCTGTTGCAAGCCGAGTCCAGTTTTCAGAACCGTTGGAACCGTTACAACGCGGTCGAGGCCGAGTCGGGCTTGCGGCTGCGCCGTTTGGTGCACCACTTGAACAACTGGTCCCAAACGGTGCAGGGCGCCGCGTTTGCGGTGGTGGTGTTCTTCGGTGCGCCGATGGTGATGCGGGGCGACATGAGTACCGGGGTGCTGGTGGCGGCTTCGATTCTGTCAACACGGATGCTGGCCCCGTTGGCGGGGGTGACGCAGGTATTGAACCGATGGCAGCAAGCACGTATTGCGGCCGAAGGCCTGGATCAGTTGATGCAGTTGCCGGTCGATCATGCCCCGGATGGTACGCGGGTGCATCGGCCGGTGATTCAAGGCGACTACGAACTGCGTCAGGCGCTCTATACCTACGACGGCCAGACGCCCGCCTTGCGCATTAAGCAATTGACCCTTCAAGCGGGTGAGCGGATTGGCGTGCTGGGCCGCAACGGGTCGGGCAAATCGACCTTGCTGCAAGCCTTGTCAGGTTTGCTGGAAGCGCAGTTGGGCACGGTCACGCTGGACGGTGTGGCGCTGGGGCATATCGATCCGGCGGATGTGCGCCGGGATGTCTCGCTCTTGACCCAGCAGGCGCGCTTGTTTCATGGCACCCTGCGTGAAAACCTGCGCTTGGGAGCACGCCATGCAAGCGATGCGGACATCGTGGCGGCCTTGCAGGCGGCGGGAGCGTGGCGCTTTGTTCAGCGTTTGCCGATGGGCTTGGACTACCCGGTCACCGAAGGGGGAGTGGGCCTGTCGGGCGGGCAGCGTCAGAGCCTGTTATTGGCTCGGGTGCTGTTGCGCCATCCAACGGTTTTGTTGCTGGATGAACCCACGGCGATGCTCGATGAGGCGGCCGAACGGACAGTGATTCGCCAACTGCGTGAACTGGCTCCGGGACGCACCTTGGTGGTGGCGACCCATCGACCGGCGCTGTTGGAGGCGGTGGACCGGGTGCTGGTGCTGGAAGCGGGGGCGATTGTGATGGATGGCCCGCGCGACGAGGTGTTGAGCGCCTTGCGTCAGCCACGGAAAGGGGGGCAGGCGGCCCTGGGGCAGGAGGCGGAAACGTCTGAGGAAGTGACATCATGAGTGGGTCGACCTTGGCCAATCTGGACGAGCTGGATGAAGTGCGCCACAGCGGTGCGGGGCGGGTCGTCTGGCTGTTGACCCTGTTCTTGGCGCTGTTCTTTGCTTGGGCCTGGTATTTTGAGATCGACGAAGTATCAACGGGGGCAGGCAAGGTGATTCCGACCTCGCGTGAGCAGCGAATTCAGTCGCTTGAGGGAGGCATTCTGGCCGAGCTGACTGTGCAGGAAAGCGAAATCGTCGAGAAAGGTCAGGTCCTGGCCCGCCTGGACCCCACCCGGGGGGAATCCAGCGTGGAAGAATCGGCGGCCCGCTATCGTGCCGCGCTGGCGGCCAGTTTCCGGCTGCGGGCGGAAGTCGAGAGTCTGAAAGCGCCGGTCTTTCCCAGTGAGCTGAAAGACTATCCGGCGCTGCGTAAAGCGGAGCTGGCGCTGTTTCAGTCGCGCCGCGACAGCTTGCGCGAAACGGTGGACGGTTTGCGCCAGACGTTGACACTGGTACAGCGCGAGTTGGACATTACCCGCAAGTTGGTCAAAAAGGGGGCGGCCAGCAATGTGGAACTGATTCGGCTCGAACGCCAGCGTACCGAGCTGGATCTTAAAATTGCGGAAGCGCGCTCGGGCTATATGGTGCGCAGCCGCGAAGAGTTGGCCCGCGCCAATGCCGAGGTCGAGTCGCTGTCGTCGGTGATCCGAGGGCGCGAGGACACCCTGGAGCGCACCACCTTGGCGTCGCCGGTGCGCGGCATTGTCAAGCGGATCGAAGTCACCACCATTGGTGGCGTGGTGCCGCCCAACGGCTCGGTGATGACCTTGGTGCCGCTGGATGATCAACTGTTGGTTGAAGCGCGCGTCTCGCCGCGCGACATCGCCTTCATCCACCCTGGGCAGGACGCCCTGGTCAAAGTCACGGCTTACGATTACGCCATTTATGGGGGGCTGAAGGGCAAGGTCGTCTCGATTGCACCCGACACCGTGCGGGATGACGTCAAGCCTGAAATCGTTTATTACCCGGTTTATATCCGCACCGAATCCGACGCAGTGGTCAACAAAGCCGGTACCCGTTTTGCCATCGTGCCGGGCATGGTGGCCACGGCCGACATCCGGACGGGCCGCAAAACGGTGTGGAGTTACTTGACGAAACCCTTCAACAAAGCAAGCGAAGCGCTGCGCGAGCGCTAAGGCAGACTGTTTCAGAACCAAGAGGACGCATTATGCAAGCAGGGAATTTCAATCTTCGTTCGATCGGCCCGCGCGGCATCGTCGTGGCGCTTCTCGCCACCGCTGCGTTGTGGATGACAGGCGCGGCGCAAGCCGCCAACCCGATAGACCGCGTCAGCAACCCGGAACGGCTCAATTATCCCGACGTCGAGATGGAACTGCCGGACTATGACGAACCCTTCCAGCGTCCTGGCGTCATGACCCAGACGCAGCGCTTTCAACAAATCGTGGCGGGCCTGCCGGCCCAGGAAGTGGTTCGCCTGATCGGCCAGCCGCTGGAAGCGGACTCCAAGGCGGATGCTTGGCATTACAACTTCACCTTCCAGCTTCCCCACTCGCAGAATTACCTAGTCTGCCAATATACCGTAGTGCTTGAAGGCGAACACGTCAAAACCGCCGCCTGGCGCCGCCGTCAATGTCTGGATCTAGTCAACGCCGTGCCATGACTTTGTAGGACCGACCCCCGCTTGCGACCCCAGGGCCAGCGCCCTGGTTTCCGAGCTTCGCCCGGTCCGGCGGCGAAACGAGCCCACCTCACCGTTGTCCGGTAGACTAAGTCATCGCTGTAATAAGGAATATCTATGCGATGCCTGGTGATTGAAGATGACATCGATACCTCAAAATACATTGCCAACGGTCTGAGGCAGGCCGGCCATGAGGTGCGGGTGACGCATGACGGCGCCGAAGGGTTGCAGTTGGCCATGTCGGAGGTCTGGAGCGTGATCGTGCTTGACCGGATGTTGCCCAATGACGTTGACGGGCTGTCCATCGTGGCCACCTTGCGCGGACTCGGGAAAAAAACGCCGGTCCTGATCCTCAGCGCCCTGGGTTCGCTCGATGAGCGGGTCAAGGGCCTGAAAGAGGGGGGAGACGATTACCTGATCAAGCCCTTTGCCTTTTCCGAACTGCTGGCCCGCCTTGAAGCGCTGGAGCGGCGGAACGTCGAGCCCGAGCCGGTTCAGCAACTGAACGTGGCGGATCTTTCCATAGACTTGGCGCGGCGCCGTGTGGAGCGGGCGGGAAAGGTGATCAATCTACAGCCCCGTGAGTTCCGCCTGCTCGTCTATCTGGTCCTGAACCAAGGCACCGTGGTGACGCGCACCATGCTGCTCGAATCGGTCTGGGATTACCACTTCGACCCGCAAACCAACGTCATCGATGTGCAGATCAGCCGCTTGCGCAACAAAATTGACCAGGACTTCGAACCCGCGCTGATCCATACCGTGCGCGGCAAGGGCTATATGCTGTCCGTGCTTGGCGCGGCCGTGAAGGAAGAATAGGAAGCGCGCGCATGAAGCGGAACTGGCGCGATCTGTTTCACTCGATGGCTTTCCGGATGGCGGTGGGATTTGGCGGCGCCGTTTTTCTGTGCATGATCGTCGTGCTCTCCGTCCTGTATGTCCGCACGATTGGCGAAATGCATAGCCGGATGGACGATCAGCTCCAGTCCACGCTGAAGCGGTTGCAGAACACTTACCAGGAGAATGGCCTGCAGCGGGTCATTGCCGATATTCAGGCCTCGCTCGAAGACGGCGTGCACACGGACAGCGAAGGCTATCTGTTGATGGAGCGCTACGGCAGGAAGCTGGCGGGGAATATGGAGCCGCCGCCCTTACATCAGGCGGATTACGGTAATGCCCGGGCGTACCGGGTCTTGCGCGATGGCCGCCCGTCGGTCAGCCGCTTGCGCACCACCTATCTCTCTGAGGGGCTGGTGCTGACGGTGGCGCGGGATTTGCAAGAGCTCGACAGCCTGGACCTGATGATGCGCCAGGCCATGCTCGCGGCGGCGCTGGTCGCCTTGCTGCTGGCTGGTTTGGGGGCGGTGCTGCTGCAACGCCATCTGGAGCGTGAAGTGGCCGTCATTCGCCGCGTCACGCAGCAGGTGCAGGAAGGCGACCTGAGCCAGCGCATCGACGTGTTCTCGGACGATGACGAGTTTTCCCGCCTGAGCCATGACATCAATGGCATGCTGGATAGGATCGAAGTGCTGATGCAGGGCGTGCGCCATGTGTCAAACACGATCGCTCACAATTTGCGCACCCCGTTGAGCCGGATCCGCGCAACGCTGGATCAGGCCTTGACACCAGGCCAGCCGGAAAAAGCCAAACAGGAAGCCATGGTATACGCCCTGAGGCAGGTGGAGGGCCTGTCCAGCCTGTTTGAAAAGCTACTGCAGATTGCGGAGGCGGAAACCGGTATGCGTACCGTGGCCATGTCGCGCATCAGTATTTCCGATATTTTGCTCGACGTCATTGATCTGTATGAACCGCTGGCTGAGGAGCAGGGCATTACGATTCAGGCCGCCATCAACCCCCATCTTCATGTCACGGCGGACCGCGATCTGCTGGGCAGCGCGCTGGCGAACCTGCTGGACAACGCGCTGAAATATGCGGGACCGTCGGCGGTGGTCCAACTCCGCGCCTGGGAAGACATGGAGAACGTCTGGGTGGAGATCGAGGACAATGGGCCGGGTGTCTCCGCCGCGCAACTTGAAAAAATGGGCTTGTTGTTCCAGCGCGGCGACACTCAGATACCCGGCCACGGCCTGGGCCTGGCCAGTGTCAAGGCCATCATGCGCCTGCTGGGCGCATCGTTGGCGTTCGAACACGCCGAACCGGGCTTGCGCGTTCGCCTCGGTTTTCCCGGCAACCTAACCAAACGGTAATGCTGCGGCAAGGATCAAACCCGTCCGCCTCGCTATCATCCTTCTCTTCAGGATTTGCTTCGATATCCGGTCCTGGCGGACCGGGCTGGCATAGGTGGCGGAATGAGAAGGCAAGAGTGGACGGGAAAAGTCCTCGGATTGATGATGGTCGGGATGACAGCCTGGCTGGCGGGCTGCGCGGAAAACAAAGCGCCCGCGCCTGCGCCTGCGCCGGAAGTGCAGCGCCTTGCGCCGAATCAGGTGCGGGTGAAGGCGGCGTCGCTGCCTTTCATTGAAACCAAAGTGGTGGAAACCACCGGCGACGCACACGTGGTGTGGGTGCCGGGCAGCCTGGTGCTGAAAGAGTATTTCACCACGCATGTGGTGAGTCCGGTACCGGGCCGGGTCAGCCAGCTGCATGTGCTGGTGGGGGATCAGGTCCGGGCTAATGATCCGCTCGTCATCCTGGTGTCTTCGGATGCCGCCCGTATCCGCAGCGAATTGGCGCAGGCGCAGGGCACGGTGACTCTGGCGCAGCAGAATCTGAGACGTCAAACCGAGATGGTGCGCAAAGGCGTGGGGGTGCAGGTGGACCTGGACCTGGCGCGGGCGCAGCATCAGGAAGCGCAGTTGAGGCTGGAAGCGCTGAAAAAAGAAGTGGACCAGCTTGGGCCGGGCCACGGCGAGGTCGTGGTGCTGCGCGCGCCGCGTGACGGCGTGGTGCTTCAGAATGATGTGTCGCAGGGAACGTTCATCGATCGTGACGGCGGCAGTCTGCTGAAAATCGGCGATCCCAGCGCCTTGTGGGTTGCGGCGGAGGTGTTTGAGAGCGATCTTGCCAGCGTGTTGGTCAACGCAAGCTCGGACATTGAAATCCCGGCGCTGGACATCCAGCTCAAGGGCGAGGTCAAGCGGGTCTCGTCCACCGTCAATACCACGACCCGGCGCGGCACCGTCTTCGCGGAAATCGATCAACAAGTGTCCGGCCTGCGCGCGGGCATGCTGGCCCGGGTCGGCGTGCACACCAAGCGTCCGGCGGGCCTGTCGGTGCCGAGCAATGCGGTGCTGGTCAAGGAAGGCGGCCGTTCCGTCGTCTTCGTGCAAACCGATGAGGACACGCTGTTTGAAGCGCGCGACGTGACGCTGGGCCAGCCCTCCTTCGGCTTCATTCCGGTCCTGGAAGGCCTGAAAGAGGGAGACAAGGTCGTCGTCAAGGGTGGCCTGCTGCTGGATGGCACTGCCAACCAGCTGATGTAGGAGACACCATGAACGCGTTTTTGACCTGGGTGGTGAAACGCCGCCTGCTGGTGGTTTGCCTCGCCTTGATGATTGCGGGCTATGGCTGGTATGCCTACCAGAATACTGCGATTGAAGCCTATCCCGACGTGACCAACGTCCAGGTGGGCGTGATTACGCTGGCGCCGGGCATGGCGCCTGAAGAGGTGGAGCGCCAGGTCACGCTGCCGCTTGAGAAAGTGCTGAACGGCACCCCCGGCATGCAGGCGCTGCGTTCGGAGAGCTACTTCGGCCTGTCCATGGTGACGCTGGTTTTCAACGACCACGCGAACAGCTTTGACGCCCGGGTCCGGGTCAATGAGCGGATTCAGTCGGCCGAGCTGCCGGATGGCATTACGCCGACCATGTCGCCCGACAACACGCCGCTGGGCAAAGTGCTGTATTTCCGGCTGGCCAGTGATCGGCACACCCTGGCCGAGCTGCGCTCCGAACAGGACTGGACGGTGGCGCGGGTATTGAAGCAGGTCGAGGGTGTGGCGGACGTCGTCAGCATGGGCGGCTTCGTCAAGGAATACCACATTGAAGCGGACCTGGAGCGCTTGTTTGCGCACAACCTGACGCTGGATCAAGTGGTGGAGGCGGTGGCGGCCTCCAACCAGAACGTTGGCGGCGGCATGCTGCGGCGCGGCGAGCAATCCTTCATCATCCGCGGCATCGGCCTGCTGCGCACGACGCGCGACATTGAAACCATCGTGCTGGTTTCGCATGAAGGGACGCCGGTGCGCATCAAGGACGTGGCCCGCGTGGTGCAGTCGTATACGCCGCGGCAGGGCAGCGTCGGGATGAACGACGAGAACGACATCGTCCAGGGCATTGTGTTGCTGATGCGGGGCGAGAACCCGAGCAAGGTCCTGGAGCAGGTGCATGGAAAAATCCAGGAGCTGAACCAGAGCATCCTGCCGGAAGGCATGGAGATCGTGACCGGCTATGACCGTTCGCATCTGATCGAACACACGATCAACACCGTGCACCACAACCTGCTGTTCGGCGCGGTGCTGATCATCAGCGTATTGTGGCTGAGCATGCGCAGTTTGCGCGCCTCGCTGATCGTGGCCATCATCATTCCGCTGTCCTTGCTGGTGGCCTTCATCGGCCTCTATTTGCTGGGCATGCCCGCCAATCTGATCTCAATGGGGGCGATCGATTTCGGCATCATTGTGGATGGCGCGGTGGTGCTGACCGAGGCCATCATCCACCGGGCCAGGGTGGCGCAGCCCACTTCCCGGAAGCAGATGATCAAGATCATCATCGAATCGGCGGGCAGCGTGGCCAAGCCCACGCTGTTTGCGATGGCCATCGTGATCGCGGCGCTGATTCCGGTGTTTTCGCTGGAGAGCATTGAAGGGCGGATCTTCCGTCCGCTGGCCCTGACCTACACCTTCGCGCTGCTTGGCGCGCTGGTGCTGGCCATGGTGCTGGTGCCCGCCTTGTGCGCGATGTTCCTGCGGCCCAAAGATGTGCAGGGCGAAGAGCCGCGCTTCCTGCTGTGGCTGCATGAGCGCTACACCGGCATGATCACGGCCATCATGGGTTTGAAGCGCAGGCGCTGGCTGACCTTGAGCGGTGCCTGCCTGGCAACCGCGCTGGTTCTGGTCTCGGGCATGCGCCTGGGCACGGAGTTTCTGCCTGAGCTTGATGAGGGCGATGCTTACGTGCTGGTGCAGATGCCCGCGGCCATTTCGCTGGAAGCGGGACAGGATCTGCTGAGGGAAATGCGCTTGCGCCTGAAACGCTTCCCGGAAGTGATTGATGTCACCAGTGAGCAGGGCAGGCCGGAAGATGGCACGGACAACGAAACCGTGAACGTGGCAAAAGTCCTTGCCCGCCTGCATCCGCGCGATCAATGGGCCAGCGGCAAGAGCAAGACGGAACTGGTTGCCGAAATGCGGGAGACCCTGTCGGACATCCCCGGCGTGCAGTTCAACTTCGCCCAGCCCATCCGCGATAGCGTTGAGGAGTCCACATCAGGCGCGCGCGGCCACGTGGTGCTGAAGTTGTTTGGCGAAGACCTGAACTTCAGCCGGGAACGCCTGTTGCAGGCCAAGGCCCTGTTTGATGGCATGGAAGGCGTGGTAGATCTGGATCTCTATCGGGATTCGCCCAGTCCGCAACTGATGATCCGTTTTGACCGCGAAGCGCTGTCCCGCTACGGCATCTCCATGCAGGTGGCGGACACGACGGTGGAAACCGCCTTGGCGGGTCAGGTCGTGACCACGGCCTGGGAGGGTGAGCGCAGCGTGCCGGTGCGGGTGCGGCTGCCGTTCCAGGAACGGATGGACGAGTCCCGCATCAAGAATATCGTGGTGGCGGCGCCGGACGGTACGTTCGTTCCGCTGCACGCCATTGCCGATATTCATTTCGAAGTGGGCAACGCCTCGATTTTCCGGGAAGGCAACGTGCGCTTCCTGGCCTTGAAGTTCAACGTGGAAGAGCGTGACATTGGTTCGGTGGTCCGGGAAGCGCAGCAGCACTTCAATTCGCTTGGCCACTTGCCGGATGGCTATTACGCCGAATGGGGCGGCCAGTGGGAAAACCAGCAGCGGGCGGCGGAGCGTCTGGAAATGGTGGTGCCCTTGTCCTTGCTGGTGGTGTTCGGCCTGCTGTTCATGGCCTTGGGCAGTGCGCGCAGCGCCTTCATCATCTTGCTGAGCGCGCCCTTCGTCATGGCGGGCGGGGTGATTGCGCTGCACATCGTCTCCATTCCCTTGTCGATCAGCGCGGCCATCGGCTTTATTGCGCTGTTGGGCCAGGTGGCGTTGGCGGGCCTGCTGGTGGTCAGCGCCATTGAACAGTACCGCCTATCGGGCATGAACTTTGACGAAGCCATCATCCAGGGTTGCAAGCAACGGATGCGGGCGGTGCTGATGGTAGCGGTGCTCGGCATGTTGGGCCTGTTGCCGATGGTGCTGTCAACGGCGGTGGGTAGTGAGACGCAGCGGCCGTTCGCCTCGGTCGTGGTGGGTGGCATGGCCTTGCTGCCGCTGGTGTCGCTGGTCGTTCTGCCATTGATCTATCGCGGTCTGTCGAATAAAAAGCTGCTGCGCCGTCTGGTTGAAGACGATCAGTCTGAAGAAGGAGTGAGTCATGCGTCGTAATCGGACATCGATGCGGCGGCTCCAGTGGGGATGCGCGTTGGCGCTGACCGCGTGGCTCGGCGTTGCGCAGGCCGCGCTGACCCTGGAGTCCTTTATTGACGAGTTGCGCGCGGTGTCGCCGCAATTGCAAACGCTGCGCCTTGAACAGCGGGTGGCGGAAGCCGAGCTGGAAGTGTCCCGCGCTTTGCCCAGCCCGTCCGTCAGTGTCGGGTTCGAGCGGGAGGACCGGCAGCGGGAATTCTCGGTGAGCCAGCCTCTCTGGGTGTTCGGCCAGTCGAAGGCGCGCGTTGCCGTTGCGGAAGCCGCGTTGCGCAGTAGCATGGCGAGCCAGCGCGCGCGCGAACTGGAGTGGCTGCGCGCCGCGGCGCATCAGTACGTGGAAGCCATGATTGCGCAGGCGCGCTACCGCATGATGGATGACGCCGACCAGGCCTTGGGCAAGGTGCGCGGCATCGTCCACGGTCAGGTGCGGGCGGGCGCGCGCAGCAAGTATGACGGTGCGCGGGTGGATATGGCGGACCGGGCCTTGAAGAGCGAAATCGCCCAGCTGAAAACCGAGGCGCAGCATGCGGAAGGGCAACTGGCGGCGCTGTTGGGCAAGCCGCTGGATTCGGGCGTGCGTTTCCAATTGCAGCGGCCCCGCTTGAGCGCGGAAGAAGTGCAGCAATGGCTGGAGCGGCTGGGTGTGTTGCCGGAGGTGGCGCTGGCGCAGCAGGAATGGCAAACCGCCGAGGCGCGGGTCAAGCTGGCCGAAGCGGAAACCAAGGTGGTGCCGGTGGTCAGCGTGGGGCAGCAGCATAAACGGATGGGCGGCTCCGGTTACATCGTGGGGGTGGAAGTCAATGTGCCGCTGTTTGACCGCAATGCCGCCAGAATCGATCAAGCCAAGGCGGAAGCCATGCTGGCGCGCAGCCGCTATGATGCCCTACGCCAGATGTCGCAGCTGCATTGGGAGCGCAAGATTGACGCCGCCCGCCAACATCTGGACCTGATCCAGCAGTTGGAGTCCAAGCCGGATGAAGACTTGGTGGCCATGCAGCGGATGGCCACGGATTCGTATCTGCTGGGGCAGAGTTCGGTCATGGATTTGATCGAAGCCCATCAACAGGTGCTGGATATTCGCCAGCATTACCTGGACCTGCTGGAAAAAGCCTGGTCCTCGGCCATTGAAGTCCGCTACAGCCTGATCGCTTTCGCGCCCTGAGTCCCGGCGAGTAACAAGTGCTAGGGCTTCGTGCCCGCAGGCTTTACACTTGGCGGATGTGTAATCAAAACGGAACAAGCCCGGCGTCCAGACTGGCCAGCGGCCTGTTCCGCATTCTGATGGGATCTCCAAGATGAAAAAACGCTTGTTCGGGCGCATCGGCTTGCTCGGCTTGTTGTGTGCGGCCACGCTGGCCCATGCTGAAATCACGGTTGGCATTGATCTGGCCACCACCGGCCCGGCCGCCGCCATTGGCATTCCTTCCAAGCATGTAGTGCAGATGTGGCCCGAGACGCTGGGTGGACAAAAGGCGCGCTATATCATTCTTGATGACGCCTCGGACCCGACCAATACCGTCACCAATGTGCGCAAGCTGATCTCTGAACAGAAGGTTGACGTGATTGTCGGCCCGAACACGACGCCTGCGGCGCTGGCCATCATCAGCGTGGTGGCCGAAGGCAAGACGCCGCTGGTGACGCTGGCCGCCAACGCCTCCATCATCGAGCCGCATTCAGATCTGCGCAAGAAGTGGGTCTTCAAGATGCCGCAAAACGATTCCTTGATGGCCAGCGCCTTGATCAATCATATGAAGCAGGGCGGCGTCAAAACCGTTGGCTTCATCGGTTTCAATGATTCCTATGGTGAAAGCTGGTGGGCCGAGTTTGAGCCGCTGGCCAAGCAAGCGGGCATCCAGGTGGTGGCCAATGAGCGCTACAACCGCACGGATACGTCCGTCACTGGTCAGGCTTTGAAACTGATGCGCGCCAAGCCGGACGCGGTGCTGGTGGCGGGCGCGGCCACCCCGGCGCTGCTGCCGCAGAAAACCCTGCTTGAGCGCGGCTACAAAGGCAAGCTCTACCAGACGCATGGTATTGCCTCGCCGGAGTTCCTGCGTTTGGGCGGCAAGACGGTGGAAGGCACGCTGTTCCCGACCGGACCGGGCGTGGTTGCGCATGAGTTGCCGGACAGCCATCCGGTCAAGAAAGTGGCGGTGGAGTTTGTGGACCGCTATGAAGCCCAGTTCGGCAAAGGCTCGGTCACGCAGTTTGCCGGTGACGCCTGGGGCGCCTGGCTGCTGCTGGATGACGCCAGCAAACGCGCGCTTCAAACCGGCGCCAAGCCGGGAACCGAAGCGTTCCGAAGCGCCCTGCGCGATGCGCTGGAATCCACGCGCGACCTGACCGTGCCGAATGGCGTGCTGAATATTTCGGCGCAGGACCATCAAGGCTTTGATGAACGCTCACGCGTGATGGGCGTGATCCGCGACGGCCGCTTCTCTTATGAGGGCGACGGCAACTGAACTTGAGGTTTGTGTGGTCAATAAAAATGCCCAGTCAGACTGGGCATTTTTTATGAACGGGTGAACTGCTCAGTGCTTGCCGGTGCTGCCGAAGCCGCCCGCGCCGCGTTCAGTTTCAGTGGAAAATGCCTCCACAACGTTCAGGTCCAGCCGGATCACCGGCTGGAACATCAGTTGCGCGATCCGTTCGCCGGGTTCAATGGTGTAGGGCTGCTGGCTGTCATTGGCCAGGATGACGCCGATTTCACCGTGATAGTCGGCATCAATGACGCCGATGCCCTGCGCGACCCGGATGCCGTGCTTCAAGGACAGGCCGGAGCGCGATGCGACAATGGCCACCAGGGTCGGGTCCATCATGTTGATGGCTAGGCCGGTCTTGACCAGCAGGCGCTGACCGGGCTCCAGCACAACGGCCTGCTCCAGGCAGGCGCGCAAGTCCATCGCGGCGGAGCCGTCGGTGGCGTAAGCGGGCACGGGCAGATCCGTGCCCAGCAAAGGATTGACGATACGGGCTTCAATTCGGCGCAACATGAGACATCCAGGGTTGATCAATCAGGGGTGGGAATGACGGCGCGCGCATCCTTGGCGTTGGAGCGAAGGATCTGGCCGCCAACGAAAAAGGCAAAGACCAGGAAGGGCAGTAGCGGCAGCGCGGCGCTCGTCAGCACGGTAGCCACCAGCAGCAGCGCGGCGATGAGTAGCAGCGCATTGCCGATCAGTTTTTGGGCGGCCCCGGGCAGTCTGGTCAAGGTGGGGGCGGCGGCCTCGGTTTCCGTGCTGATCAGGTTGGTGGCGCTGCGCGAGCTGGCGGGCGCGGGCGCGCTCGGGAAGCCGGGCCGGGAATGGTCTTTGGCCGCGTCTTCAAGCGCGTATTGCCTCATCAGCGCTTCAACGTAGGAAACGTAGTCGCCATTCTTGGGTTCGCTATCAAGTCTCATGGCTGCTCCTTGGATGGGCTGCCAAGCGCTTCGCGATCTCTCCAACCAGATGGCGGGCGGAAGCCAGCTTGGGCAAGGTGGGCAAAGGATGAATGCCGTGTTCGTCGAACAGGACCAGGGTACTACTGTTTGCGCCCAAAGCCTGTTGCGCAAGGTTGCCAATCAGTAAGGGAATGCCTTTGCGGCGCCGTTTTTTCTCGGCGTAAGTTTCTAGGTTTTCCGTTTCCGCCGCGAAGCCGACGCAATAGGGCGCGTCTGGACGGGCGGCCACGGTGGCCAGGATGTCCGGGTTTTCAACAAAGCTCAGATCGGCCAGGCCGTGCGTGCTTTTCTTCAGTTTCTGGGTGGAGGGGTCCGCCACCCGCCAGTCCGCCACGGCGGCCACGGCAATGAACACGTCTGAACCGGACAAGTGGGCATTGACGGCGTCCAGCATCTGCCGGGCGGTCAGGACATCAACGCGTTCCACGCCGCGCGGCGCGGGCAGCGCCGTCGGGCCGGACACCAGCGTGACGCGCGCGCCCGCTTCCCGGGCGGCTTGCGCCAGCGCGTAGCCGGTTTTGCCGGAAGAGAGGTTACTGAGTACGCGGACCGGATCAATGGGTTCCTGCGTGGGGCCGGCGGTGATGACCAGGTGCTTGCCCGCCAGGACCTTCGGCTGGAAGAACGCGATCAGGTCCGCCAGGATGGCGTCGGGCTCCAGCATCCGGCCCGAGCCGGTTTCGCCGCAGGCCTGGCTGCCTTCATCGGGGCCGAACAAGGTGATGCCGTCTTGCGCCAGTTGCCGCGCATTGCGCTGCGTGGCGGGGTTGGCCCACATTTCGCGGTTCATGGCAGGCACGACCGCCAACGGGCAACTGCGCGCGATGCACAGCGTGGAGAGCAGGTCATCGGCCATGCCGTGCGCCAGCTTGGCGAGGAAATCCGTGCTGGCGGGCGCGATCAGGATGGCATCCGCGCCGCGGCTCAGCGTGATGTGCGCCATATTGTTCGGGATGCGGTCATCCCATTGGCTGACGAAGACCGGACGCCCGGACAGCGCCTGCATGGTCACGGCGGGCATGAAATGGGTGGCGGCTTCGGTCATGACGACGTCCACCGTGGCGCCGTGATCCTGCATCCGGCGAACCAGCTCGGCAATCTTGTAGCAGGCGATGCCGCCTGTCATTCCGACCACGATCCGCTTGCCAGCCAAGTCTTGCATCTTGAACACCGTTATTGAGCTGAGGATTGCCGACGGCTCCGCAGCAGTTCGTCGAGAATCAATAATACTGCACCGACGGTGATCGCACTGTCGGCAATATTGAAGGCGGGGAAGAAGCGCTCCTGCCAGTGGAACAGCAGGAAATCAATCACATGGCCATGGGCCAGGCGGTCAATCACATTGCCCAGGGCGCCGCCAATGATCAGCGCCAGTGCCAGGCAGGCGCGCCGTTCGCCGGGGTTGCGGCGGATCATCCAGGCCATCGCCAACGAGGCGCCCACACCCAGCACCGTGAAGAACCAGCGCTGCCAGCCCGCCTCCTGAGCCAGGAAACTGAAGGCGGCGCCCCGGTTGTAGAGCAGGGTCAGGTCAAAGAAGGGCAGCACGGTCAGCCGCTGCCCATAGATGAACTGGCTGTCCGCACCCAGCTTGGTCAACTGGTCCAACACGATGACCAGCACGGAAATGAGCAGCCAGGACCACCAGCCGCGAGGGTGGGCCGTCATGTCAGGCCACCGAACGCGTTTCGCCCGCGCCGAACAAGTTGGAGACGCAGCGGGCGCAGATCAGTTTGTGCGCGGGATCCGCGCCGACGTCGTCACGCCAGTGCCAGCAGCGCTCGCATTTTTGGTGTGCGGACGGCGTGACCTGCACCACCAGTTCGTTGGTGGCGGACGGCGAGAGCCGGGCCTGCGACACGATCAGCACGAACCGCAGGTCGTCACCGAGCGTGGCCAGCAACGCGTAATCCGCGGCGGGCGCCTGGATCTCGACTTCGGCTTGCAGCGACGAACCGATCGCGCCCTGGCTGCGGACTTCTTCCAGCTTTTTCGTGACGTCCGCGCGCAACGCCCGTACCCGCTCCCATTTGTTCAGCAGCGCGGCGCTGTCGGCCTGCTCGGGCAAGGCGTGGAAGCGCTCGGTGAAGATGGTCAGCGCGTCCGGTTTCAGCAGCGTCCAGGCTTCTTCCGACGTGAACGACAGGATCGGCGCCATCAGGCGCAGCAGCGTCTGCGTGATGTGCCACAGCGCGGTTTGCGCCGAACGGCGGGCCGGGCTGTCCGGTGCCGTGGTGTAGAGGCGGTCTTTCAGAATGTCCAGATAGAACGCACCCAGGTCTTCGGAGCAGTAGGTTTGCAGGCGGGACGAGGCCGGGTGGAACTCGTAGCGTTCGTAGTGGCCTTGCACTTCTTGCTGCATGGCGGCTGCCTGCGCCAGCGCATAGCGGTCGATCTCGAACAGCGCTTCAAGCGGCACGCCCTGGGTCTGGATAGTGAAATCGCTGATATTGGCCAGCAGGAAACGCAAGGTATTGCGGATGCGCCGGTAGCCTTCCACCACGCGCTTCAGGATTTCATCGGAGATGGACAGCTCACCGGAATAGTCCGTGTTGGCCACCCACAGGCGCAGGATTTCAGCGCCGAGCTTTTCCGAGACTTCCTGCGGCGCCACGGTGTTGCCCATGGACTTGCTCATCTTGCGGCCCTGGCCGTCCACGACGAAGCCGTGGGTCAGCAGCGCCTTGTACGGCGGCGTGCCGTTGAGCATGCAACTGGTCAGCAAGGACGAATGGAACCAGCCGCGGTGCTGGTCCGAACCTTCCAGGTACAGGTCAGCGGGCCATTGTGTCTGTTCCGCATGCGAGCCGCGCAGCACGGTTTCATGCGTGGTGCCGGAATCAAACCACACGTCCAGCGTGTCGCGGTTCTTTTCATAGTGCTCGGCATCGCTGCCCAGCAGGTCGCGCGGATCCAGCGATTGCCAGGCCTCCAGGCCCTGCTGCTCGATTCGCTGCGCGACTTGTTCAATCAGTTCGGGCGTGCGCGGATGCAGTTCGCCCGTTTCCTTGTGGACGAAGAAGGCCATCGGCACGCCCCACTGGCGCTGGCGCGACAAGGTCCAGTCCGGCCGGTTCGCAATCATGGCGTGCAGGCGAGCCTTGCCCCAGGCCGGGTAGAAGCGGGTGGCCTCCACGCCGTCCAGCGCGCTGCTGCGCAGGGTCGGGCCGCCATCAGCCGGGGTGACGTCCATGCCGGCGAACCATTGGCTGGTGGCGCGGTAGATGACCGGCGTCTTGTGACGCCAGCAGTGCATATAGCTGTGGCGGTGCTTGGCGGCTTTCAGCAGCGAACCGGCGGCTTCCAGCGCTTCGACGATTTTCGGATTGGCGTCCCAGATTTTCAGGCCGCCGAAGCACGGCAGCGTGCTGGCGTAATGGCCGTCGCCCATGACCGGGTTCAGGATGTCCTGGTCAGACAGGCCGTGCGCTTTGCAGGACTGGAAATCCTCCACCCCATAGGCGGGGGCCGAGTGCACGATGCCGGTTCCCGTATCGGTGGTCACGTAGTCCGCCAGGTAAATGGGGGACAGCCGGTCATAGCCGGGGTCAATCTGGGCCAGCGGGTGATGGAAGCGCAGGCCTTCCAGCGCGGCGCCCGCCGTGGTGGCCACGACTTCGCCTTCCAGATCCCAGGCTTGCAGGCAGTCCTCCACCCGTTCGCTGGCCAGGATCAGCATCTCGCCGGCGGGGGCGGGCGTGGTCAGCTTGACCAGGCTGTATTCCACTTCCGGATGGGCGTTCAAGGCCTGGTTGGACGGGATGGTCCACGGCGTGGTGGTCCAGATGACGATGGCGCCGGTCTGCGTGAAATTGTCCAGGCCGAAGGCCTGGCCCACGGCGGCGGGATCGGCAAAGCGGAAGGCGACGTCGATGGCGAAGTCCGTCCGATCCTGGTATTCCACCTCGGCCTCGGCCAGCGCCGAGCCGCAGTCAAAGCACCAGTTCACCGGCTTCAGGCCACGGAACACAAAGCCTTTCTCCAGGATTTTGCCGAGCGCGCGCAGCTCATCCGCTTCGTTCCCGAAGTTCATGGTCAGGTACGGATTGTCCCAGTCGCCCAAGACGCCCAGCCGCTTGAAGTCCGCCATTTGGTTGGCAATCTGTTCTTTGGCGTAGGCGCGCGCCTTGGCCTGGACTTCCGCCACCGGCAGGCCTTTGCCGTATTGCTTCTCGATCTGGATTTCGATCGGCATGCCGTGGCAGTCCCAGCCCGGCACGTAGGGGGCGTCAAAGCCTGCCAGTGTGCGGCTCTTGACGATGATGTCCTTCAAGACCTTGTTGATCGCGTGGCCGATGTGGATGGAACCGTTTGCGTACGGTGGGCCGTCATGCAGGACGAAGCGGGGACGCCCGGCCGAGGCTTCGCGAATGGCCTGGTAAATCTTCTTTTCTTCCCATTGCTGGACCCAACCGGGTTCGCGCTTGGGCAGATTGCCGCGCATTGGGAAGGGCGTATCGGGAAGATTCAAACTGTTTTTGTAGTCCATGAGTGTAGGCAATGAGTGTGCACGTCGGCCCCGTCAGCGGGGAAGCAGGCGAATGGCGGGGTGGCGCCGCAACGAAGCGGCGCCGATTCAAATTCGATCGGTTGCCGAAATGGCGGGCGGACGGGCGCCTGGCGGCAGCGATGCAAAAAAGCGGCGCGCAAGCACAATGTCATTGGCAATGGCGCGCTGCAAGCTATCCAGATCCGTGAATTTCAATTCGTCCCGGCTTTTTTCCAGAAACTCCACGCGGACGAGTTTACCGTAAGCGTCGCCGTGGTAATCCAGCACGTGGACTTCGAGGATGGCCCGGCCATTGGCTTCGATGGTTGGGCGCACGCCCAGGCTGGCCACGCCCGGCAGCGGGTGCTCGGCCAGGCCATGGACCCAGACGGTGAAAATCCCGGACAAGGCGGGGCGCTGGTGCGGCACGCGCAGGTTCAGTGTGGGAAAACCCAATGAGCGGCCCAGTTTCCTGCCGTGGGCCACATGGCCGCTGATGGAATAGGGGCGCCCCAGCAACTGGGTGGCCAGGGCCAGTTGGCCGCTGGCCAGGGCGTGGCGAATGGCCGAGCTGGAAATGCGCTGGCCGTGCGGATCAGTGATCGAACTCATGGCCTGGACCTCATAGCCCAGTTCCGGCGCCATCCTGCGCAGCAGCGTGATGTCGCCGCCGCGATGCGCGCCGAAGCGGAAGTCGTCTCCCACCAGCAGCCATTTGACTTGCATTTGTTCAATCAGCAGTTTCCGGATGAAGGTTTCCGCCGGCAGCTCAGCCAGTTTTTCATTGAAACGTTCGATGACGAGGCGCTCAATGCCGGTTTGCGCAAAGGCGTCAACCTGGTCACGCAGGCCGGTCAGCCGCGTCGGGCTCAGCTCGGGGCGGCGGTGCTTTCTGGCGAAAAAAGCGCGCGGATGCGGCTCGAAGGTCATGACCGTGGGGACCAGCCCGCGCGCCGCGGCTTCCTGGCAGAGGTGGCGCAGGATGGTCTGGTGCCCGAGGTGGACGCCGTCGAAGTTGCCGATGGCGAGCGCACAGGGCTGTCGTGCCGTGACGGGGAGGGGGCCTCGGAAGAGTTGTAGCGAGGGCGGCTGGGCGGAGGACTTGGGGACGGAAGGGTTCAAAACAATGATTATGGTTGGCCTGGGGGGCAAGCTTCCTGCATGGGCGTCACGGCAAAGTATCCGCCGCGGTTGCCAGGTTCGCTGTTGCCGCGTTGTTGCCCAGTTGGAAAAAGCAAGCGCTAGGACCTTGAATTATAGGCGTTTTCGAGCGGGGAGAGCCACTGCTCGATGCTACAATCTTTCGATGCAATCTAAAGCCTTTTCCCTAGACCGTCCCTGCCGCCTGGTGATCCTGATTTCAGGCCGCGGCAGTAATATGCAGTCCATTTTCAAGAGCGTGGCGGCGGCCGCCCAACGCGCCGAGATCGTGGCGGTGCTGTCCAACAATCCTGACGCCGAAGGGCTGGCCTGGGCCCAGGCCCAAGGGCTGGCCGTTGAAACGCTGTCTCACCGCACGTTCCCGAACCGGATCGCCTTCGATCAGGCCTTGCAAGCGCGCATTGACGCCCACCGTCCTGATTACGTGCTGCTGGCCGGTTTCATGCGCATCCTGACGGAGGGTTTTGTCCAGCACTTTGCCGGGCGCCTGATCAATATCCATCCTTCGCTGCTGCCTGCCTTCCCCGGCCTGAATACGCACCAGCAGGCCTTGGATGCCGGGGTGCAGCAGCATGGCTGCACCATCCATTTCGTGACGCCAACGCTGGATCATGGGCCGATCATTGCCCAGGGGCTGGTGCCGGTCCTGGCGGATGACGATGCCGAGTCGCTTGGCCAACGCGTGCTGGCGGTCGAGCACGAGGTCTACCCGCAAGTGGTGAACTGGCTGATTGACGGGCGTGTCCAGCTGGAAGCGGGGCGCGTCAGCGTGTCCGGTCCGGCTTCACGCCTGTACGTTGATTTTTCCGCGGCTTCGGAAGCCGATGTTCCGCTTCGGAGGCAAGCATGAGTACCCCGCGTCCACGTTCAAACACCCGTCCCCAGCGGTCCGCGAACGCGCCCGCCCGCAAGCGCGAGGACGCTGCGCGCCCGGTGGCGGGCAAGGCGCGGACTCATCCCATTCTGACCCGCATTGAACAAGTGCGCAGCGCGCTTGGAGAGATTCTTCAATGGTCCGGACCCGCGGACGTGGCGCTGTCATCCTGGTTGCGTGCCAACCCGCGCTTGGGCGGAAGGGACCGCCATGAAGTGGCGGAAGCCGTCTATGACGTGCTGCGCCATCTGCGGCGTTACCGGCAATTGGCGGAAACCGGCCGCGGTAACGCCACCCGGCGCCTGGCCATCCTCGGTCTCGGCGCGGTGCTGGGCCATGAGGCGGTGGGGGCGGTGCTGGACGCTGAGGAAGCGGCCTGGCTGGCGCACCTGCAAACGATTGATCCGCTCAGCTTGAGCCCCGCCGTCCGCCACAGCGTGCCGGATTGGCTGCTGGAAGCGCTGGCGGATGAACCGGCGCTGGATGCTTTGCTTGAGGCCTTGAACCAGTCGGCGGCACTGGATATTCGTGTCAACCCGCTCAAAGTGGACCGTGAGACACTGCTTGCCGAGCTTCAGCAGGCGGGCCAGGACTCGCGTATTCAGGCCACGCCGTATTCGCCGTTTGGCGTGCGTCTGCAAGGGCGTCCGCCGTTGGGGCAATGGTCGCGCTTTCAGGATGGCTCGATTGAGGTGCAGGACGAGGGGAGCCAGTTGCTTGCCTTGCTGCTGGGCCCGAAGCGCGGGGAGATGATCATTGACTTCTGCGCGGGAGCGGGCGGCAAGACCTTGCTGCTTGGTGCGCTGATGCGATCCACCGGGCGTCTGTATGCCTTCGACGTCTCGCAAAAGCGGCTGGCGCGGCTCAAGCCCCGCTTGGCGCGCAGCGGCCTGTCGAACGTCATGCCGCAAGTCATTGCGTCCGAGAACGACCCCCGCGTGAAGCGCTTGGCGCGCAAAGCACATCGGGTATTGGTGGATGCGCCGTGCAGCGGCATGGGCACCTTGCGCCGGAATCCGGATCTCAAATGGCGGCAATCGCCGCAAAGCGTCGAAGAGCTGGTGCAGCTTCAGGCGCGCATCCTCGCCTCGGCCGCGCGTTGCGTGTCGCCGGGCGGACGCCTGGTGTATGCCACCTGCAGCCTGTTGCGGGTGGAGAACGAGGGGCAGGTGGAGGCCTTTCTAGCCGCTCATCCCGACTTTGAGCTGCTTGAGGCACAAAGCGTGCTGGGAGACCGGGTGCCGGACCTGGGCTTGTCAACGCCTTATCTGCGCTTGCGGCCGGACATGCACCAGACGGATGGTTTCTTTGCGGCGGTGCTGCAACGCAAGGTGCCGTCGGCGGAAGCGCCTGTTCTCGCTGAAACCGATTGAAGTGAGACATCGGGACAAGATTTTCCAGACGGTAACCCGGTGTGCCACAATAATTCTTCATAATTAAAAGTGCCTACCCTGTGCTGGCGGCCGCGTTACAGAAACCGCGGCGCCAGGCATGGACGGAGACGGAAGCCCACGGCTTCCTGGATTTGAATCATCAGGGGATGCCCCTGCACCCGCGCTGAGGCGTGGACGAGAGGTTTTATGGATTGGTTCCTCAATTTCCTTGCTGGCGGATTGACGCAGGCAAGCTGGTGGCAGATCGTCATCTTCACCTTGCTGGTGACCCACGTCACCATCTTGAGCGTGACGCTGTATTTGCATCGTTGCCAAACGCACCGCGGCCTGGATCTGCACCCGGCCGTGTCCCACTTTTTCCGGCTGTGGCTGTGGCTGACCACCGGCATGGTCACCAAGGAATGGGTGGCCATTCACCGCAAGCACCATGCGCGTTGCGAGCGTGACGGTGACCCGCATTCCCCGATGGTGTTCGGCATCAACAAGGTGTTTTTTGAAGGCGCGGAATTGTATCGGCAGGAAGCGCTGAACCTGGAAACCATGGCCAAGTTCGGCCACGGGACGCCGGATGACTGGCTTGAGCGCAAGCTCTATGCGCGGCACTCCATTATTGGCGTCAGCCTGATGATGCTGATTGACATTGCGCTGTTCGGCGCGCTGGGCCTGACGGTGTGGGCCATCCAGATGGTCTGGATCCCCTTCTGGGCGGCGGGCGTGGTCAACGGCGTCGGCCATTACTGGGGCTATCGGAATTTCGACAGTCCCGATGCCAGCCGCAACGTATTTCCCATCGGCCTGATCATCGGCGGGGAAGAGCTGCACAACAACCACCATGCCTATGCCTCGTCGGCCCGCTTTTCAAGCAAATGGTATGAGCTGGACATCGGCTGGGCCTGGATCAAGCTCTTGTCCTGGTGCCGTCTGGCAAAAGTCCGCCGGGTGGCGCCGCCGATCAAGCTCAATGACAGCAAGCCCGTGGTGGATCTGGACACCTTGCAGGCCGTCATGACCCATCGCTATGAAGTGATGGCGCGCTATGCGGAAGTCATGAAGAAAACGTGCCAGGAGGAGTTGCATCGCCTGAAGGTGAGCGCGAGCGCCTCGCAGACCTTGAGCAATATTCACCGCTGGCTGCACCGGGTGGATGATGAAAGCCTGCCCGCTGACCAGCGTGAAGTGGTCAAAGACGTGTTGGCTTCCAACGGTTCGCTGGCCTTGCTGGTTGAAATGCGCAAAGAGCTGGTGCAGATCTGGGAACGTTCGCACGCCAGCAGCGAACAGCTGTTGAGAGACTTGCAGGACTGGTGCAACCGCGCTCAGCAAAGCGGGATTGCGCGCCTGGAAGAGTTCTCGCTGCGCTTGCGCCGCTACGCGGCTTGAAGAGGGCCCACCCCTACGCGCTTCGCGCGCCCCTCAAGGGGCGACACCGGCAGACTGGCGGAGCCAGATCTGCGGTGTCCCGGATCGGGTCGAGGTTCTTTTGTAGGAGCAGCGCTCGCCCCTACTCTCTGCCGTACCTTGGTATAAAGGCTTGAATGGCTATGAATGAAGCGGATCGCCGCGCTCGCCCCATTGAGTGGGTCGGCCGGACAGAAATGGCTTACGACCAAGTGAGCTACAACCTCGTCAAACGCATTGCCGCCACGCTTGGGCAAAAAGCGCCGAAACCCGGCGAGGCCTTGCCGGACCTGTGGCATTGGGCGTTTTTCCAGGAGCCGTTTGAAGCCGCGGGCCTGGGTAGCGACGGCCATCCGGCGCGCGGCGGCTTTTTGCCGCCCGCGGACAAGCGCAACCGGATGTGGGCGGGCGGCCGCTTGGCCTTTTTCCACCCTTTGATCGTGGGAGAAGACGCGTTCCGCACGTCAACGATTCTTTCTGTGGAAGAAAAAGAGGGCCGCTCGGGACAGCTGCTGTTCGTGACGGTTGAACATGAGTACACGCAGCGCGGCCGTCTGGCCCTGCGCGAAGAACACGACATTGTCTACCGGGAGCAGGGCAAAGCCTCGCCCGGCCCGAAGGCGCAGGGCTTGCCCGCTGCGCAATGGCGGCGTGAGATCCTGCCCACCACTACCTTGCTGTTTCGCTACTCGGCGGTGACCTTCAACGGCCACCGCATTCACTATGATCAGGATTATGCCCGGCAGGAAGAAGGCTATCCGGCCCTGGTCGTGCATGGTCCACTGATCGCCACCTTCATGTTGGGCGAGTTCCAGGCGCAGCATCCGTCGGCCACGGTGCAGACCATGTGCTACCGCGCGGCGCGTCCGCTGTTTGCGCCCGAGCCGTTCACGGTGGCGGGCTCAGTCAGCGGCAACGGGCAGGCGCAGGTCTGGGCGGGCAACGCCGATTCCGTGGCCATGGAAGCCGAGCTGACGTTTGCACTGGAGGCCGACCCCGCTTGAGTGCGGGTGGGGTGCCAGCCGGTGGCTGGCCTGATTAAGCCATGAATGAAGGTCGCCATGAACACCTGTTTCCATTTTGCCTATCACGTCCATGATCTGGACGAAGCCCGCGCCTTCTATGGCACGGTGCTGGGTTGCCGGGAAGGCCGTAGTACGGAGAGCTGGGTGGATTTCGATTTCTTCGGTCACCAGATTTCACTGCATCTGGGGGCGCCGTTTCCGGTCACGAATACCGGTTTGGTCGGGGAGCACGTGGTGCCAATGCCGCATTTTGGCCTGGTGATGGCCATGCGGGACTGGAAAGCCTTGGCGCAGCGTCTGACTCAGCAGCGCGTTGACTTCGTGATCCCACCCAGTATTCGATTTGAAGGCGAGCCTGGAGAGCAGGCCACCATGTTCTTCCGTGATCCGAGCGGCAATCCGATTGAAGTCAAAGGCTTTTCGGATTTGGGCAAGGTCTATGTGAAGTGATGGGGCACTTTTTGTCTTGGGAACGGCCCGACGACAAAAAACCCTGTCAGCGCAAAACTGACAGGGTTTTTTTGATTGAAACCGTGCGCCTTGGGGGCGCTGGCTGATTACTTCAGCTTGGTTTCTTTGTAATCGACGTGCTTGCGGACGACCGGATCAAACTTTTTGATCAGCATTTTTTCCGGCGTGTTGCGCTTGTTCTTCGTCGTGGTGTAGAAGTGTCCGGTGCCTGCGGTGGACTCAAGCTTGATTTTTTCGCGAATACCTTTAGCCATGGTGTGCTCCTGTGATCGCTACGTGATTAAACGGCTTCGCCGCGAGCGCGCAGATCGGCCAAGACGGACTCGATGCCGTTCTTGTCAATGGTGCGCAGGGCGTGGGCGCTGACGCGCAGGCGAACCCAGCGGTTTTCGCTTTCGACCCAGAAACGGCGCGATTGCAGGTTGGGCAAAAAGCGGCGCTTGGTTTTGTTGTTGGCGTGCGAAACGTTGTTACCCGTGACCGGGCCTTTACCAGATACTTGACATACTCGTGCCATGGCGACACCTCTTCGATTTCGTGTGATTCCGTGGATTCGTGATACGGCCGTATTTGAAGTGCCAAGCCCGGGGAAACCTTAATGCCGGGAAGTCCCTTTGCTTGTAGGTCCCTATGTTTTTAGGTCCCTTGGCCTGTAAGTCCCCCTTGGCCTGTAAGTCCCTTTACTTGGAAGTTCCTTTGCTTGGAGCCTTTCTGAAAAGGGCTCCAGCCAAAGGAGGAACAAAGAGCGCCACCAAAGCGACCAGCCCTACTTACAAGAGCGGTACAGCTAGTTGCCCTTCTTCCCTTCCTATACGCCGTAAAGCTCGTTATCCTAACATGGAAAAAATGCCTCAGGCAAGCGCCAGCACTGCTTTTGTACATCTCAGGCCACGTGACGCCACGCGCTCAGAGCAGCCCCTGTTCGGCAAACGAGACCGTGCGGTTGTGCGCCACGATGATATGGTCCAGCAATTGTACATCGACCAGCGCCAGCGCCTGCTTGACGTGGCGGGTCAAGTGCCGGTCCGCCGCGCTGGGCTCGGGATTGCCGGAAGGATGGTTGTGCGCCAGGATTACGGACGAGGCATGGTGTTTCAGCGCGGCCTTGACCAGCTCCCGGGGGTAAATAATGGTTTCAGACAGTGTGCCCCGCGAGATCAGGTCCGCCTTGATCAGCTGATGCTGCTTATTTAAATACAGCGCCAGGCAACACTCCACCCGCTCATGGGCCAGCGCGACGGAACAATAGCGCTTGACGAGCTTCGGGTGGGACAGGATGTCAAGCCGGGTCAGGGAAAAACTCAGTTCGCGCTTGGCCAGTTCCAGCACGGCCAGTAGCTGTCCCGCCTTGGCCGGGCCCAGGCCCGGCTGCGTCAGCAACTGCTCCAAGGTGCAGGAGAACAGTCCGCCCAGGCCGCCGAATTCGTTCAGCAGGCCCTGGCCCAAGGCCAGTGCGCTCAACTGGCGCGTGCCGGTGCGCAGCACAATGGCAAGCAGTTCGGCATCGCTCAATGCGCCGGGCCCATGCCGTTGCAGCCGTTCACGCGGACGCTGCTCGGGCGGTAGTTTCCAATTGTCGGAACGATGATTCGGGGCGGGTAAAGCGGAAGTCATGGGGCCTGCTCGGTGAAGTGGGTGGAAAGCGGCTAAAATCGGGTTTTGCCGCCCGCAACCTTACGGTGACATATCTTGACTGCTGATCATTCTTCTTCCGCGCCGCTTGTCCGTCCGGATTCCTACTTAACCCTGCATTATCGAGTCACCATTGAGTCCGGTGACGCGGCCGGTCAGGTGCTCATTGACACCTTTGACAGCCGTCCCGCCACGCTGCAGCTTGGTGGCGGAACCTGGTCGCCGCCCATGGAGGCCGCCTTGATCGATCGCCAGGAAGGCGACAGCTTCTCTTTCACGCTGGGAGAAGACCAGGCCTACCTGAGCCGTAACCCGGAACTGGTGCAATGGGTCAGCCGGACCATGCTGCGTGAGCATGCCGGTGATGAAACCTTTGAACCCGGCGACGTCGTCCGCTTCGAGCCGCCCGGAAAAGAAGCGTTTTGGGGCGTGTGCAAGGAAATGCAGGAAGACAAGGTCCTGTTTGATTTCAACCATCCGCTGGCCGGCAAGGCGGTGCGGGTGGATGTCTCGCTGATTGGAGTCCTTTGATGCAGGAAACCGAAGTCCTCTTGGCTCAGCCCCGTGGCTTTTGCGCGGGGGTGGATCGGGCGATCGAAATCGTCGAGCGCGCGCTGGAGCAGTTCGGCGCGCCGATCTACGTGCGCCATGAAATCGTGCACAACAAGTACGTTGTCGATTCGCTGCGGGCCAAAGGCGCGGTTTTCATCAAGGAACTTGACGAAGCGCCCGCGGGCGCGACCGTGGTCTTTTCAGCCCATGGCGTGCCGCGCATCGTGCGCAGGCAGGCGGAGGCCCGCCAGTTGCAGGTGTTCGATGCCACCTGTCCCTTGGTGACCAAGGTTCACGTTGAAGTGTCCAAAATGCGGGCGGCGGGCATGGAGATCATCATGATCGGCCATAAAGGCCACCCGGAAGTGGAGGGCACGCTGGGCCAGGCGGAATCGGGCATGCATCTGGTTGAAACCGTTGCGGATGTCCAGGCCTTGCAGGTGGAGGATCCGGAAAAGCTCGCCTTCGTGACGCAAACCACCTTGTCGGTGGATGACGCCGCGGAAGTGGCCGCCGCGTTGCGCAGCCGTTTCCCGACCATTGTCGAGCCCAAGAAAAGCGACATCTGCTACGCCACGCAAAACCGGCAGGACGCGGTCAAGATCATGGCGCCGGAATGCGATCTGGTGCTGGTGGTCGGCAGCGTCAACAGTTCAAACTCCAACCGCTTGCGCGAGGTGGCGGAGCGCAAGGGTGTGGAGGCCTATCTGATTGACGGCGCGCAGGACATTCGCCCGGAATGGATGGCAGGCCGCCGCCGGGTTGGCGTGACCGCCGGCGCGTCCGCCCCGGATGTGCTGGTGCGCGAGGTCATTGCCCGCTTGAAGGAATTGGGCGCGGTGTCGGTCCGCACGCTGGACGGCGTCCAGGAAAACGTGGCGTTTCCGC
This sequence comes from Pigmentiphaga sp., assembly GCA_041678365.1. Lineage (GTDB taxonomy): Bacteria > Pseudomonadota > Gammaproteobacteria > Burkholderiales > Burkholderiaceae_B > Pigmentiphaga. The sequence goes on from JBAYOI010000005.1 coordinate 39,607, forward strand.
TGCCCAAGGGCTTGAAAAAAGTCGAGCAAACCGCTGACCAGAAAAGTTGATGCAAATTTCTTTAAAGCTTGCTAGAATAGCGGGCTTGGGTGATTTGCTCAAAGCAAGTCCACGCCGGCATAGCTCAGTTGGTAGAGCAGCTCATTCGTAATGAGAAGGTCGGGGGTTCGACTCCTCTTGCCGGCACCAGAATAATCCAACAAACGCCAACCTTTGACGGGTTGGCGTTTTGTTTTCTACA